>VBHI01000450.1 GCA_005881495.1 Chloroflexota bacterium | reverse complement strand
AGCTTTTTTGCTTGTAAAGTAGGAAGTTGCTTTCAATGTTCGCAGAATCTTTTGTTTATAATAATCAACATCCCCAAGATGGGCCACAATTGTCGATTCCACCGATTTAAGTTGCTGTTCCCGTATTTTTTGTTGCTTTTGCCGTTCAAGTTCTTGTTGTTGTCTTCGCTCTTCTTCCTGTTGAAGGGCCTCCTGGATGCGGGCCTTCTGCTTAAGACTATTCGAATTCTCTGGTGCAAGACGTAGTGCCTGTTCTATCATCTGCAAAGCATCTTGGTACCCCTTCCTTCGCTTGTAAATAATAGAAAGATTATGGTAGGCAGCAGGGTCTTCTCCTTGCTCTAGATAGGCTTTATACCATTTTTCAGCGCGGGTTTGGTAAATGTAATCGGAGAGGTCCATTGCATAGTAAGCACACTCCCACATTTCTTGCCTAGTCATGACAGAGGGCAGGCGTGTCAGAAAAATCTCGCAGCTATCCATTAGTTGACTATACATCTCCCATTTGATTAACAAACCTTTCCAGAGACGGCGATAGAAACGCAGATACACTTGTTCTAGACCTGAGAGAGAAACCTGAGCAATCTGTCTCATAAAGGCTTGCTGCATGAGATCGCGCTGCGGAGCACTGAGATCAGCAAGTTGCTCATCGCCAAGTTCGACTGCTGCTGGCAACCAAAGATTTTTCTTCTTCCGTACTTGGACTCTGGCAATTTCCACCACTAGCCAATATTGGAAGCATTCCTCATGAATATATGGTTCTAAGAGAAGGACAGCTCGTACAGGGTTTTCGGCCTCTGACTGTATGCAGATACCTTGTGCAAGGAGCCACTCCCAATCTTCCTGGAGCTGACGCAATTGGTGCTCATCCTGTTTGATCCGAGGAAGAAGTGCAGACCAATGGGCAGATGGATAGAGTTTCATCAGGCAAAGCAGCCATTTCTGGCTATCAGTTAGACGCGACCACAGCGTTGTTCCCTCTTGTTTTTGCTGCGCTTGTTGATGCTCCTCGTCTATCTGTGTGAGACGGCGTGCGTTCTTTACAATGAGTTCGTCATCAGGAGAAAGGGCTGCTGCATTTTGTGATAGTGCCAGCACTTCCTGAAGTGCGCCTTTCTCTTCAACTATGAGCGAGAGATTATGTAGTGCGCTAGCGGAATCAAGAGCCAGTTCAAGGTAACGCCGATAGGCACGTTCGGCTTCATCGATCTGTTCTAGTTCATGCAAATGATAAGCAAGCAGCCACCACAACGTCTTGTCATCAGTGGCGGCCTGTACGAGAAGCCTTGTAGTCTCGACTACCGCACGGTTCATATCACCTGCAATCAAGAGATCGCTCCAGAACGAGTGGAAGAATGGTACGAAGATGCTCAGCACTACATCGGTTTCCGCTGAATGGGCTTGTAGTGCTTCCCAGGCGATTGTATGACAACGCTCCCGCTCTGCCTCCGAGAGACTATCCAGCAATTCTTGATCACACGAAAACTCTGCATTGTATTCAGAAAATGTCCATTCCATAGCAAACAATTGCTGATTCTCTTCGTTGGCTGGTGGTTTTAGACGATGATGTTCCAACGCCGAAAGTTTCCATTGACAATAATTGAGGTGCGCCTGAATCGCGCGTGTAATGTCTCTTTTCTTCGCATAGTATCTGGCGATATCCTCACCCATATGTGGGTGGAGAGAGCCTTGCGCTACAATGAGTAAGAGATCATCCATCCTAGAAATCGTTTCATGCTCATCATCACTCGGCTCAGTTTCTTCATAAATCTTATAGAGCAGATAAGCAAGCTTCCCTTTCCTATCCACGCTGATTTCTTGACCAGCAGAAAGGAATGCTTCGCAGACTTCTTTCACCATCTCACCTGAAAAATGCAGACTGGCATTTGTGTGATCGTCAGGCTCGCCGACTGAAACAGAGCAATTGGTCAACACTCTTCCGCAGCCCATTTCGTTTGGATAGGCCATACTTTGGTTATCCTAAAAAACTTGAGAAAGGCGGTCTCAAAATCATTGCGCTGTGTTTCGCGTTCGTAGCAAGTAAGAGCTTCGTCGGTTTTTCCCCATGCCAAGTAAATATCGCCTTTCACTTGATCTATAGTTGGTCCGTAGGGCCAGAAAGAACTAGGACGAAGCTGGTTGGCGTGGGTGAGGGCATCCTCGAACAAACCTAGTTTAAATGCCGACCAGACGGCACAGTCCAATGCACGCTGCGACGGAGGCGTTCGTGAGAGAAGGGGCTTAGTAACTATAAGCGATTTAGCATAGGCGTCAGTTTCGTAAGCCAAATGCCTCGCATACCTCAAGCATAACTCAGTATGATCTGGGTAGAGCCGAGTAGCCTCCTCAAGGAGTGCTGTCCGATCAGAGCTACGATCACGATGTAACAGATCATCAAGTAAGAGGAGTGCTTCGGCAGGACAGCCATGCAGAGTCCGGGCCTTTTGCAGCAGGTTAATGACGTTGATGCGCTCTTCATGTTGCAGTGAGTAATATTCTCGGTCACCCTTTATTGCAAGTGCCTGTAAGTACAGGGGATAAGCATGCTCTTCGAGATCGAGTGAACGCTGCAAAGCTGACCTCGCACGTTCCCATTCGTCTTCATTAAGCCAAGCAGCACCGGCATTGGCTAGATCATTCGCAGTTGGCGCATTGAGTGTCAACCAGGCGTTCGCAGCCTCCTTGTAATCTCCAATCTGAAAATAGCAGTTGCCAAGCAGTCTTTTCCGCTCATCTGTCGGCTCATTTATCAGTTGTGTTCGGAGCGCATCGATTGCTTTGGAAATATCGCCATTTTTGACAAGTTGTTCAGGCGAAACGGTAAGGTTGATCAGGTGCGACCGCATTGATCTGCTTGTTGCCAGTCTTGGTTTTGCAGATCGCTGTGCCCGCTTGCGCTTTCCCCCCATCGGAATCCTCTCTTCTATCGCTTGTAGGTACTCTCTGTCAACGCGTAGCGCTATCATAGACATTCATCAGGTTTAAGTCAAGAACTTGTTTTTCAAGTACCAATCGTTAATTCTGTACTTGACGGCATTTAGTGGCAAGATACTAAACACTTCGTTCAAACATTATGGAGCTTCAGAGTTACAGGTAATATTGGAAGCCTCGCACCGTTACGCGGAACACTATACATTCGTTCCATAAAACGGTCATTTTATGAGACTGAGATTTGAGACACTTCCAATCAATGCCAATTAGATTAAGCTTTAGTATCAATTGACGTTTAGACTAAAGTAAGCTCAGGCAATCGTCTCTTGCAGAAGATCGCCTGAGGGAGTAATGTTCCACCAAACAACAAACAAGGAGGAGCATGCTCCAGATGAACCTTAACACGTTGAACGAATTTCGTCACGCGGTCTGTGGGTGCTTCAAGCAAGCAGGCGATGCGCTGTTCAACACGATCGATGCGCTCTCGAGTGAAACGGCCGCCCACAGCTTTCCCGAGTTGTCGCTCTCGCCGTTGTTCCCGCGACGTTGGCCCAGTCTGTATGAAGCCTTTGAGGACGGCAAGATTGATGCCGAGCAACTGCGCCAGGTCTTTGTCCAGTTTGCTCCGCTTCCCGGCCCGGGAGCCTACGTCTTTGTGGGAGTCGATACCAGCAATTTGTACCGCCGGGAAGCCGAAACGGCGGTCGATCGCACGCTGGTTCCCCTGGCCAATGTGCCCGAGAGTGCCCACGCGGTGTGTCCGGCCTGGGTGATCAGCAGCGTCGTGCTTCTGCCCGAGGAAGCGGGGCAAGCAACCTTGGTATTGGACAGCCAGCGGGTGGCTTCTACGGGGCTGGCGATGCAGGTCGGAGCCAACCAAGTGCAGGCTGTGGTCGATCTGTTGGTGCAGCGTGGCCTGCGCCCGGTGATCCTTGCTGATCGCTGGTACGCCTGCGCGCCCTTTCTGGTGCGCATGGCCCAAGT
>VBHI01000449.1 GCA_005881495.1 Chloroflexota bacterium | reverse complement strand
CTTCCAAGATCCACCAGAACGCCTGGTTGAGCCAGACGAAACTTCATGGTCGGGATCAGACTCTGTCCACCTGCCAATAGCTTCGCCTCATCGCCATGTTGCTGCAGGAGAGCAATCGCCTCCTCCACTGATCGAACAGGACGGTAATCAAATGCTGCCGGTATCATCTCGTTTGCTCCTTCTTGCCCTACTGGTTAGGCGATTACGCGCCTGCTGGCTGAGTAGCGCCAGCTTGCATACGTTCGGCAGCATACTGGACAGCACGCACAATGTTCTCATAGCCCGTGCAGCGGCAGATGTTGCCTTTGAGATCATGGCGAATCTCTTCTTCACTTGGATTGGGATGATCCTTGAGCAGTTGGTAGGAGGCCATGATCATACCGGGAGTGCAGAAGCCGCATTGCAGGCCATGTTTTTCCCAGAAGCCTTCCTGGATAGGATGCAGACCGCCTTCCGGGGCCAGTCCTTCGATAGTGGTCACTTCACAGCCATCGGCCTGCGCTGCAAATACGGTACACGCTTTGACAGCTTCGCCATTGAGGAGGACTGTGCAAGCTCCACACTGTGAAGTATTACACCCAATGTGGGTCCCTGTCAGCTCTAAGACATCTCGTAAATAATAGACTAGCAATAGACGAGGTTCAACCTGTGAACGGCATTGCTGCCCATTCACAGTGACAGTAATTTCAGACTTCACGGTCATTGATGTTTCCTCCAGCTTAGCTCATCACCGACAATTTCTGCCCTCAAGAGTAGCGCTTCATCAAACGGCTGATCAAACCCGGGCTGGGCTTCTTTCCCTTCGAGAGGCGAGAGGGCTACCCATTTACTTTGGCCGTCTCAGGATTCAACCGGCTCTTGAGGCAAGCAAAAAATTGGTGGGTCAGTTTGTCCGCTGTACTCTGCATCAGGCGCGCCCCGACACTGGCAATCGTCCCGCTCACCGTCACGGTCGCCTTCCAGTCCATGCGCGTCTGGTCCTCCTCCAGAGCGGCGAGGTGCATCTCGCCAGCCATCTCCACGGCACTTCCCGGCGCTTTTCCCCGAGCCTTGACGACCATGCGCTCTGGTCCCTGCATCTCTGGTCGTGTCACATCCAAGGTGAACTTGGCCTTGACCGGTCCAATCCCTACTGCGATGACAGCTTTCCACTCTTCTTCCCCCAACACTTCCAGGCTCTGAAAACCAGGTGCACATGCGGCCACCTTATTCACATCCAGAAGAAATGCCCAGACCATTTCGATGGGGGCGGCAATCGTTTGCGTCCCAGAAAATTCCATATGCTGCTTCCCCTTTCATTAGAAGCCTGTTTGGGGAAAGGAGGCAACGAGCGAAGTCTTGCTCACTGCTTCCCCATTCCTCCTTCGTGGGAGGCTCATGTTGCCAGTTGGCCCTACTTGTTGCCAGTCATGCCCGTGAGCACTTCAGCCGCGAAGAAACAGAGAGGCGTGCTCGACGAACAATTCTGGATATTGGAACAGGGAGCCATGGCCCGAGTCCGGGTACAGGATGAGTTGAGCGTTCGGCAAGTGCTGCTCAAGAATGTAGGAGTTGATCGTTGGGATCATGATGTCCTGGTTGCCGTTCACGACAAGAACAGGTTGTTTGATCTCACGCAGACGCGCGTAGCGCTCACCTTGCGGTGTGCCCCATGCATGGATCGCGGCGAGCTGGGCATCCCTGACCTGAACGGTGCTTGGCGTATCACGATCCTCCTTGCGCGCCCCGAGCCGTCCCAAAAAGGCCCGGCCTGCCGCCTGGCTTGTTGGCGTCGGCGCGAAAAAGAGAAAGAGAAGATCTTCCGGCTTGGACGTTTCCTGCGCGGCAACCGTCTGGACCTCCGGCGAGAACGTGTCAAACCCCTCGCCGCCCTGCGGCCCGGTTCCTGCCAGGATCACACGGCGAACCAGGTCAGGACGGTCCAACGTCACCTGCTGGGCCACGAAGCCGCCCAGGGAGAAGCCGAGCAGGTCAACCTGTCTCAGTCCGAGCGCCTGGATGACCGCCAGGGCGTGGCGGGCCATCTCGGCG
Source organism: Chloroflexota bacterium (assembly GCA_005881495.1). The sequence goes on along the minus strand of VBHI01000449.1, from coordinate 136 downwards.
ACATTGTCGGGCGTTTGGCCACCCGAGCGAGCGATCCCGGCGCTGTCGAACATGACGACAGGCCGATCTTTGGCCAGGCCGTTGACGACAGCCGGGTCCCAGTTGTCCAACGTGCCCCGGAAGTGTTGCAGGAACA
>VBHI01000026.1 GCA_005881495.1 Chloroflexota bacterium | reverse complement strand
ATATAGGCCATTTCCCATCATTGATACGTCTACGTCCAAAACCCGGACCAATGACAAGCTACGAAGTTGCAGAGCTCCTTAACCTACAATCCATTCGCGAAGCAGCACACAGACGTCGGTGAATGCTACAACAGAACAGCAACAATCACAAATTGAGCAGCTATCTGGCACCAGCATTGACAATATCATCACGATCCCAACGCTTATCAATGAAGAGGAACCACTAGAGCCACAAATTACCCGACTCATCGATGCCGTCGATCAATCCATCATCGATTGGTACAAACGTCATATTCTCATTAACCCACCCGGCTATGCACCCGCCGCATTCTTACTGCTAGCGGAAATACACGGACGCATCGGCCATTTCCCAACACTCATACGCATGCGTCCAAAACACGCTTCAGTAACCACCTACGAAGTCATAGAACTCCTCAACCTACAAACCATCCGCGACGCCGCACGCAAGCCGAGTGACCCATCGATCACACCATCTACCCAGGGTCTGTGAATTATCCTGAAAGAGGCTCACGCCCCTACATTCCACACCTCACCTGCTCCAACGAGACAGTTGAACCGCTTTGGCCGGTGTAATGCCCATTGCGCGCAAGTTCTTGCGCGGCTTTTCAGCGATCGGCAACCCCTCCCTAGCCGTTACCCTGTTTAATTGTGATTTACCTGTGAGAATACATAGGTCTTTTGTAAACTAATTGTGGGATTTGAATACTATAATTCTCTTAATAAGAGAAAAATTGTTGACATCATGTTGATAGGGGAGAAAAGGAGAACACCTATGAGTACAATTTGGAGAAAAGGAGGGCTGGTGCTTTCTGGGCTAATTTTCGTACTCAGCCTGAGCATCGCTTCCTTCTTGTCAATCGTGCCGGCAAAAGTAGCCGTAGCAGGACCTATACCTTTCCGGGGCAGCTACTACAATAACATGAGCTTGTCCGGTACGCCTGTTTTGACGCGTTTGGATACGACTATCAATTTTGATTGGGGAACCGGTTCGCCCGACCCGAAAGTCTCTGCAGACCAATTCTCTGCGCGGTGGACGCGGACCGCTTTCTTCCCGGAAGCAATGTACAACTTCATCGTGACTGCGGATGATGGCGTACGTCTGTATGTAGATGGGAAACTGGTCATCGACAAATGGAAGAACCAGTCTGCTACGACGTACAACACCCCTGTGACTCTATCCGGTTCAGTCCAGCATACCGTCACCATGGAGTATTACGAAAACCACGGCTTCGCGACAGCCAGGCTTCGCTGGGAACAGATCAGCCCGGCCGTTGGATTCCTCGGCGCTTACTACAGTAACAGAGTGTTAGCGGGGACGCCGACGTTGACGCGGCTCGATCCAGCGATCAATTTTAATTGGAGAACTGGTTCGCCTGATCCGGCTTCTCTGCCGGCAAACAGTTTCTCTGTTAGATGGACGATGAGTACCTACCTGAACACAGGACAGTACCGGTTTACCGTCACTGCGGACGACGGCGTCAGACTCTACCTTGACGGCAAGTTGATCATCGACAAATGGAAAGACCAGGCGGCAACTACGTACAACTCTATCAAATGGATCAACGCCGGAGCGCATACGATCAAGATGGAGTATTACGAGCATAATGGCTTCGCCACTGCGAAGTTAAGCTGGCAACCAGCCAGTAGTAATGGCGGATACGTCGGCGTGTACTATAACAACCAGACATTGTCTGGCGCACCGACGCAGATGCGAATTGATCCGGCTGTCAACTTCGCCTGGGGCTATAGATCGCCTGATCCAACTATCCCTGCAGACCACTTTTCTGCGCGGTGGATCCGAAATGTGAGCCTCAACGAGGGAACGTACCTGTTTACCGTTACTGCCGATGATGGTGTTCGGTTGTTTTTCGATGGTGCGCCAATTATCGATCACTGGGTAAATCAACCGGCTACCACGTACACCCGGACTGTATGGGTGACTAAAGGTACTCACTCGATTATCATGGAGTACTATGAAAACACCGAAGTAGCCACTGCGAAATTTAGCTTTCAGCTAATCAGCAGTTAGCTTTGCAGTTTCCTCGCCGCCAAAACGCAGGCTGTGTCTCGTGGGGGAGACACAGCCTTTTGGTGTCACCCTGAGCGCAGCGAAGGGTCTCTCTCTGGGCAAGGAGATGCTTCGTTGCGCTCAGCATGACACTGCTGTCGTGCTGCCGCTGCTACCCCTTTGATGTCACCCTGAGCGCAGCGAAGGGTCTCTCCCTGGGCATACGTGAGACATCCAAAAGAGCAAGTGATATGATAGAAGCATGGGAAGAAGATATAACCCATTGCGCCCTTCGTTATAAATTGGTGAAACTGGATTATTTATGGGTGTAGGTAAAAAGCAGGTAGGTTTTTGGATAATCGGACCTTACGTCTCTTACAATTGACAGCGGAACATTTTAGCAGCCAGCGGCAGCAGGCTTATCTAGTCGGTGGGTCGCTGCGTAATATTCTTCTGGGTGAACCGTGCAGCGACTGGGATATTGTGACTGGTGGGGATGCGCCGACGCTGGCACGGCAGTTGGCTGACAAACTGGGTGGGTTCTATGCTTATCTGCATGATAAGGCATGCCGCGTGATTGTGCCCCCTTTGACGGCACAGAAAGATGATGTGGAGGAAGGGCAGGAGGTCATTTTTGACATTTCTTCGCTGAAGGGTAATACGCTGGAGTATGATTTGCGGCAGCGGGACTTTACGGTGAATGCCATTGCCGCTCCCCTGGACGAGATTGTGCGCTCTATTGAGCTGGGGGAATTGGGGATTCAGGAGGATGGGAAGGGCGGGTATAAACGGGGGGCGCCGCTGCATTTTATCGATCCGCTACACGGGGTGGGCGATATTGTGGCACGGCGATTGAGGGCGGTAGATGGCGAAGTGTTCCGGCATGATCCGCTACGGATGTTGCGCGCGGTGCGGCTGATGATGCGCTATACGCTGGAGATGGATGGCTGGACGGAAGGGCTGCTGATGCGCGACTCGTCGTTGCTGACGCAAGTTGCGCCGGAACGTGTTCGTGATGAGTTGTATGCGATCCTGGCGCCGGATGGGGCACGCGAGCGGCTGCAGTTCCTGGATGACCATGGGCTGCTGACGGTGCTGATACCAGAGTTTATTCCGGCACGCGAGATGAGCCAGCCCAACCCGCATCACTGGGATGTGTTGCAGCACTCGCTGCAGACGGTGGGAATGTGGGAGAAACTGGTGGAGCTGCTGCAACAACCTGTGGAGGAGATCCGGCAAAGCCCGCTGGAACATATGAAACATGTGCAACAATCGCAACAATCAGTGGATGAGTCTCGTAAGAGTTCCCTGGAACATATGAAACATGTGCAACAAGTGCAACAATCGCGACAAGTGCGACAAACCCCGGACGAGATTCGTGAGAGCGAGATAAAGAACGGGGAGGAGTGCAACCTTGTTGAGATACAGGCGCTGCTGCGAGAGGCGGAGGGACAGGGTATTTTTTCTTTTGCGGCTCTGAGCGCTCCGGCGATGAAGCTGGCGGTGCTGTTGCATGATATCGGCAAGCCGGCGACGCGCACCGTTGACGAGGATGGGGCGGTGCATTTTTATGGACATCCACAGACGGGCGTGCCGCTGGCGCTGCAGGTGATGAAACGGCTGAAGGCGAGTACGAAGGATTGCCGGTTGGTCCAGCAGGTGACGGCCCACCATATGCGGCCTGGGCAGTTGGGGCTGAGCGGGCCGGTGACGCCGCGCGCGGTGAGACGCTTTTTTGTTGACCTGGGGCCGACGGGGATTTTTGTGGCGCTTTTTTCGCTGGCCGATCACATGGCAACGAGAGGGCCTATGTTGGGGAGCGATGAGGAAGAGGGACAGGGTGGATCGAAGGCTGGTTCGTGGAGGCAACATGTGGAGGTGGTGTGCGGGCTGTTGAGGGACTATATAAGGAATCGGGAGAGGATTATGCCGCCGCGGCTGATTAGCGCGGAGGAGTTGATGAAGCGCTTGCAGTTGAGTCCGGGGCCGATTGTTGGGGAGTTGTTGGAACAGATTGCGGAGGCCCAGGCGGAGGGTGTGATTCATTCGAAAGAAGAGGCGTTGTGGTTCGCGGAGGAGAAGTTGTTGCGAACGAAGTAAAAGAAAAGTCAAAGGAGTTTGCTTATGGAGGAGATAGCACGTACAAGCAGCTATCCAGCGCCTGTAGATCAGCTGCTTACCTATGGAGAAGCTGAGGTCGTGGAGCCAGAGGACTGGCCCAATTACCTGGAACTGGGTCTGGGCCCAGAACATATTCCCGATCTCATCCGTTTGGCGACGGATGAACAATTGAACCAGGCCGACCCAGAGAGTTTAGAGGTCTGGGCCCCAACCCATGCCTGGCGTGCGCTTGGACAGCTGCGTGCCGAGGCGGCGATTGAACCTCTCCTCACCTTGTTCGATACATTGGAAGATAATGAATGGGTGATGGAGGAACTGCCAGAAGTCTTTGGCATGATCGGTCCGGCAGCTCTTCCAGCGCTGGCCGCCTATATGGCTGACAGATCTCATAAGGAATGGCCACACATTAACGCGAGTTCGAGTGTCTTAAGTATAGCGACGCGCTGGCCAGAGGCCCGTTCAGAGAGTGTCGCGATCCTGAGCGAGCAATTGGAGCAGTTTACAGAAAACGAGCCCGACTTCAATGCCTTTCTCATCCTGGCCCTGGTGAAACTCGGGGCCAAAGAAGCGGCCCCGTTGATGGAGCAGGCGTTTGCGGCTGATCGTGTTGAATACATTGTGATGGGAGATTGGGAGGATGTGCAGGTCAGGTTGGGCTTGAAAACGCCCGAAGAGGTCGAACAGATACGATCCGAGAGGCTAGCTGAAGCGGTTATGCCCTCCACTACGCAGGAGATGACGTTCCCTCAGGTTTCCTCTAAGCCTCGCCACGCACGCGGAGCAACCCATAAGAAGACCAAAAGCAAGATGGCCAAACAGTCGCGGAAGAAGAATCGCAAACGGTAGGTATACAGGGTTCGGCTTCCCATCAGCCTTAAGGTGTAGTTGACATCCTCACGCTCATGGCGTACGATTACAGAGGTTTGAAGGCGGATTCAACATCGCGGGAGAGCTATTCCGACGACAACACTGGAAGGAAGATTTTTGAAGGCAATCGCGATCTTTTATCAGGGCCGCAAAGAAGTCACCTCAGAAGTTGCTGACCGTCTCATCTCATTTTTGAAGCAGCAGGGGCATGAAGTACGCGTCGTCGATACAAGGTACGAGGGCGAAGAGACGCCCGATCCTGCGCTGAGGGGATACGACCTGGCAGTTGTATTAGGGGGAGATGGCACTATTTTACATGCTGCGCGCATCTGCGCTTTCGCGGATATCCCGATTGTGGGCGTCAATTTTGGGCGCGTGGGATTTCTGAGCGAGCTTGAACCCGCTGAATTAGAGTCGCATCTGCCCTACTACCTGGACGGGGATGCGTCGGTCTGGCTGGATAAACGGGCGATGCTCTACGCGGTGCTGGAACAGGATGGGAAGAGTGAGGAGTTTCTGGCCCTCAACGATATTACCATTGCCCGTGGGAAGTGGCCGCGCGTGGTGCAAGTGTGCATCTGGATCGACGACTTCTTTTACAATACGACGCATGCCGATGGTGTGATCGTTTCGACGGCCACCGGATCGACCGCCTATAACATGGCCGTCGGTGGGCCGCTGCTGCACCCACAGGTACAGAGTACGGTGCTTACGCCAATCGCGCCGCACCTGGCCTTGAACCGCTCGCTGATACTGCCGCCGGAGGCTACTGTCAAATTGCAGATATTCACCGGCTTACAGAATGGAGTTTTCTCCGCCGATGGGCAGATGAACCGCGAGATTCAAAATGGGGCAACCATTACCGTTCGCAAGAGTCAGTTTGTCACACAGTTTCTTAGACGTAGGGAACCGACACAGTTCTACCATATCATCAATGCCAAGCTGTATAACGTGGACGAAGAAGCACCCGGTCATTAAAGAGTATGTTATTAGAACTAACCATCAAAGATTTCGCAATCATCGACAGCTTACACCTGCGGCTACACCGGCTGTTCAACGTTTTTACGGGAGAGACGGGTGCGGGTAAGTCGATCATTATTGACGCCGTCAATGCGCTGCTTGGCGGAAAAATCGGCGCAGAGTATGTACGCGCGGGATGCGAACGCGCCACCGTTGAAGGCGTTTTCTCCATCGAAGCGCTACCGGCCATCTCTGATGAGTGGTTGTCCCTGGAGACGGACGAGGATGGAGATGCTCTCCCCAGTATTGGGGCGAACGGGGCCAGTACAGTTTTTGAGGCGCTTGACCAGGCCGAGACGAGGAACATGCAACGATTGCAGGTGGATGCAGCCAGCGCTGACGCAAGGGTGGCGCTGGCCGCGCTGCTACACGAATATGATATTACGCCCGACAATGGAATACTCATCCTCTCACGCGATATTTTCCGCTCCTCCGGACGCACAGTGGCGCGTATCAATGGGCGTGCGCTCTCGCAACAGGTGCTGCAGCAAGTGGCAAGCTGGCTGGTGGATATCCACGGGCAGAGCGAGCACATGAGCCTGTTGCGTCCTGAACAGCATGTTAATTTCCTGGATCGCTACGCGGAGCTTTTGCCGCTGCGCGAAGAACTGGGAGCGAAGGTCACGGAGTGGCGTCATGCGCGCAAGTCGCTGCAGGCGCTGCAACAGACTGAACGCGACCAGAGCCGCCGGGCAGAGTTTCTGCGCTTCGAGATCGATGAGATCGAAAAGGCCGAATTGCGCCCTGGCGAAATCGAGGAACTAGAAGGGGAGCGCAAGGTACTGAGCAATGCCGAGCAATTGCGCGAGCACTGTGAGCTGGTCTATGGAGCGATTAAAGGGCTTGATGTGGGCGGAGATGACTTCAAGCCCGCGCTGGACCAGCTGCAGGTTGCGCAGCGGAGCCTGGGTGAGCTGACGCGCCTGGACAAGAGCCTGCAGGAGTATGCTGATAACCTGGCGGAGGCGATTTATCGACTGGAGGACGTGGCGGCGAGTATCAGCAGCTACGAGAGCGATATTGAGGATAACCCGCGCCGCCTGTCTGATATCGAGGAACGGCTGGACCAGATCGCACGCTTGAAGCGCAAATATGGCGCGACGATCGAAGAGATCTTGCAGCGGGCCGCCCAGGACCAGGCCGAGCTGGATACGATTACGAACCGCGAGGAGCTGATCGCACAATTTCAGAGACAGGATGGCCAGTACCGGCAGGAGATCGGCCAGATCGCGCAGGAACTATCCGCACGGAGACAGGAAGCGGCGGAGCGATTATCTACGGCGATGGAGGAGCAGTTAAACGACCTGAATATGAAACGGGCGCGCTTCTCCGTGGAGATGGTGCAGGTCCCTGATGAGCAGGGGGTGCCCGCCAGCGTCAACGGGCAGATGGAGCAGCACTACGCCTGCGATTTAACGGGCATTGACCGCGTGCAGTTCCTGATCGCGCCGAACCCCGGCGAGCCATTCAAGCCGTTGACCAAAATTGCTTCTGGCGGCGAGACATCGCGGCTGATGCTGGCGCTGAAAACGATCCTGTCCTCCGCTGACGCGACGCCGACGCTGATTTTTGACGAGATCGACGCGGGTATCAGCGGGCAGAGCGGGCAGATTGTGGGCGCGAAGCTGTGGGTGTTGACGCAGAACCACCAGGTGATCTGTGTGACGCACCTGCCGCATATCGCGACTTATGCCGATACACACTACAATGTGAGCAAGCAGATCATTGATGACCGCACGATGACGATCGTCAACGAGCTGCGGCCAGAGCAGCGCGTACGAGAGATTGCGCATATTATGGGTGGCAACGTAACGGAATTTTCGATGAAGAGCGCGGAAGAGATGTTAGCTCGAGCGTATTTGTGGAAGGAGAACTGGCGGAGGAGTATGCAGGAGAAGGCGACGGTGAGCGGGACGAGTGGGGAAATGCACGATGGGAATTAGTAGGTAGAGCGATAGGAATAGGTTTATTTGAGGAGAAGGATCGGATCCGTACCGTAGGGGCGGGAGAGGTGTGGATGCGGGGATGGGACCCTTGGGTCGCCCATGGTGGGCAAGGGTGATTCGGCAGGGGAACAGGACTCCAGGAATGATGGAGATCTCTTTTGCCCGTATGTTATAATAGGGCACAGGATAGAGAGTGCCGACCCGGTAAAATGGGTACCGGGATGAAGACATGCCCGAAGGACTATTTCTGATGAATAAGAAGCTATTAAGTACGATTTTGTTATTTGCGATATTTATTGGTTTCACGTGGTGGGGGCTGGCGTGGCTTTTTTCGCCGAACGACGTGGAAACAAAGATCTATTCAGTGCTCCTGCTGGGTTGTGCCGGCTATGCGGGCGTCTCTATTTTGCTGTTGCCACGTAAAAAACAGCCGTAAACGTACTGTCTCATTCGCGCGCCAGGACAAAAAAAATCACCTGGATTTCAACAGCGACACAGGGAACTATACTTCCGTTTACCTCTGCAATAAAGTCCACCCCACTGTCCTATTTTTGTGACGCAACCGAATACCGCTTCGTTCTAAGACTCAGGCTGAGCATAGCGCTTGAATGATGACGGGAAAAACCAGCTCGGCACTCTGATTGGGAGGTATTTGCGCTCAATCCTTCATGCAACAACACCCGCTGGCACCACACACGTGCTGGCCGATGGTTGCAAACAGCAAGGAAGCGAAACGCGCACAAATATGGAGCAGCTTTCTGTCCTGATGCAGACTACTCGATCACATAAAAACCACACTACAAGCAGAAACCGATGGATGCAGCGCTTCTTCACAGAAGATGTGTCACCGGACAATTACCCGATCGTTGAACTACAACGACGGGCGGTCTGGATCAGCATCGCCCTTATTTTACAGGCATTTAACGAAATCCCTCATAACTGGTATATACCGTATTTGAATCCCTTTGGGTCGCTTATCCCCCTGGTACTGATCGCGGGAAGTTTTATCGCGATGGCAATGGCATTCCGCCCGGCAATTAAAAACCAGCAGGCGCTGCAGGATCGTCCACGGCGCTGGCAGCGTGTTGTGCTGGTGTTGACGCTTATCCTCACAATCGCTGGCGTGTCGTTGTTTACCCTTAGCACCGTGATGTGTTTCCTGCCACCCGTATTCTCAAATGACGGGACATCGCTTGATACGAACGCGGCGCAGTTGCTCTTAGAGGGACGAAATCCGTATACCGATTCGAATATGCTCGACCTGGCGAGACATTTCTCGATCCAGCCCAATTGGACGACACCACTACAGAGAGGACAGTTCGCCAACAAGGTTGATTATCCCACGATGGTCGATTTCCAGAGCGTGCTCGACACGGACTTGAAGGCCGGCCGCGCGCCCGAATTTGAGTCGAAGGTGAGTTATCCCGCGCTGTCCTTCCTGACGCTGGTGCCTTTCGTTTTCTTTCACGATATGAATGTGCTGCCATTCTATCTGCTGAGCTATCTGTTACTGATGGGATTAGCAGTGAAGATCGCGCGGCC
>VBHI01000025.1 GCA_005881495.1 Chloroflexota bacterium | reverse complement strand
CGTGGCTGACGACGAGCTATTTCCCTGGCTAACGTGCCCGGACCTGTTCCCGCGTCCAGCACCTTCCCCTCACTCAGTACCGGGGCAATATCTCCGATGACACGTTGATACAATCCTCTGCCAAGTCGCACCATTAGAACATCATAGATGTGACTCCCCCATCCATAAAAAAGGGAATCATGACGGTTGAATTGACGCAACGACGAGTTTTCCTTGATCTCATGTCCGTGCATGTCATTTCTCCTCTAAGATAATGGCAAGAGCTGCATCCTTATGCAGTTGCCTTGATCGATATAGTTGCACTTTACAACTGTATGGTTGTATTATACAACTATGTAGTTGCATTGTGCAACTGTTGGATGATAGAATAGAGGTATGGATACAAAGCAGTTCGCGGAGTTATTTGGCGAGTTTCTACAAGCGTTAGGACTCCACCGGCCTGATCAGGTGCCTGCTGGCTTCTCCATCTCTCTCTCCGAGGGGTTCGCGCTTATGGCGTTGGCAAACGGGGCACCGATGTCGCAACAAGTGCTGGCAGAGCGCCTGCACCTGGAGAAAAGTACGGTGAGTCGCCTCATCAAGCATCTTGAGCAGCGGGGATGGGTGAAGAGAGTGCGCGATTTTCATGATACTCGTATGTTCCGGCTTCATTTGAGTGATGAAGGGCACGAGACAGCAACGCGTTTGGCGAAGAGTCTAACGGAGCGACATGAGCGCCTGCTGGCTGAACTCAAGCCGGACGAGCAGGAGGCTCTCGCTTATGGAATATCTGCTCTCATTCGTGCTCTTCGCACGGTCTGACAGGAAGGGGCCCCTGTTCGCCCTACTTCTCGGTGGCGATTAGTTTCCGCACATCGTCCCTGAACTTGCCGTTGTCGGCCTTCGCGCTGTACTTCAGGTGGATCACCACATCCTGGATCGTGTTGAAGTCGAAGCTGTTCGTGTCCTTCGGCATCTCCAGGCGCCAGGTCGAGACCACACCCGTAGCGGTTTTTTGCAGGGTGTGATACAATACATATCAATCTCATTGAGTCGTTGCCTCGCACGCACGTAGCATTGAGCGGGTTTCACAGGAAAGTACAGTACTGATGAGTACACAAGAAAATGATGCACAGGCTCTGGATGCCTACTCTTATGCAGTAACCACAGCGGCGGAGCGAGTTGGGCCAGCTGTAGTCCGCATTGATATAGAACGAGATAGTCAGCGTGTTGGCCCATTCAATGTCCCTGCGTTTGGCAGCGGCCTCGGCTCCGGTTTCATCTTCGCATCAGATGGCCAAATTTTGACGAATGCTCATGTTGTTTCCCGCGCAAAACGTATCCAGGTAACACTGGCAGATGGACGGAAATTTGATGCCGGTCTTGTCGGCAGTGACCCGGATGTAGACGTCGCCGTGCTGCGTATCGGCGCGGACCATCTCCCTGTAGCTGAGCTTGGACGTGCCCCGCTGCGCGTCGGCCAACTCGTTTTAGCCGTCGGCAATCCTTACGGCCTGAACTGGACGGTGACTGCCGGGGTGGTCAGTGCGTTGGGGCGCGACCTGGATATTCCAGGATCTCGCAAAATGATCAATTTGATTCAAACCGATACTTCCATCAACCCTGGTAATTCGGGTGGTCCACTTGTCGATAGCGTTGGACGCGTCGTGGGAATTACGACAGCTATGATGCCATTGGCACAAGGTTTGGGCTTCTCTGTGCCACTGGATACCGTGAAAGCAACCATTGCTAAGGTCACCAGGAAGCGTGAGACAAAACCCGAGGAAGTATCGCTGGGCGTCGGTGGAATGCGCGTGATGATTGATCCTGCTCTGCAAAAAAGCCTCAACTTGAGACAACAATTTGGTATGGAGCTGCTGGAGATTCGCCGCAATGGCCCTGCCGATCGCGCTGAACTCAAGCGCATGGACATCATACTTGCCGCTGCCGATGAATTTGTGACAGAACCCCGTGACTTGCAACGTATCGTACGCCGCCGCAACTTTGGAGAAAAATTAACCATTAGTTTCTTAAGAGGGGGCAAACAGCGCAAAGTAACCGTAGTGCTATAAAACAGTGTAACAATCCACAGCCCTCAGGCTGGAGCAATGCATTTCGCTCCAGCCTGAGGGCGTTGTGTTGCACTAGCATACATAGGAAATGCGCCTGGGCACCTCATGAGATGCCCGGGCGCGCGAAAAATGAGCTATTCATCCTCCTCCTCATCATCGATTGGATCATGTTCACCATTCTCGCGCTGTTTTCGCAGCAATTCTTCAACGCCACGAATCAAGGATTCAGCACTTGGCAGCGGTCCTGTTCCCACAGTTCTGTCGGGATTGGGGTCGATTGATGACTCATCACCCTCGTCTTCATCATCTTCCTGAGCCGAACTGGTCACTTGCTCTTCTAGCTTACGTACATATGCGCTGGCCTCTGGATCCCTTGCAACAAGCGTACTGATTTGTTCTTCAAAACGCATGGCATCTGTCTGGATATCGCTTAAATCTAATCCAAAGGACATGAAGGTGTTAAGATAGGTGAGTAATGCAGATGTGACCTTGATGTTTGGCGTGGCTGCCAGGTAATGTGGTGCCGCTGCCCAGATGCTTGCCGCGGGAATATTCGCGCGTCGAAAACTGTCCTGTAATACCCCGATCATTCCCGTTGGTCCTTCATAGCGCGAACTATGAATGTCCATTTCTTTGAGTCGTTCCTTCATATCGGCGTTGGAAGAAGTTCCGGTGATCGGAACAGAAATTGAGTGTGGTACATCAGCGAGTAATGCCCCGAGCAACACGATCTCTGAAGCATTGAACTTTTTACAAACGTCGAGGAAGCATTGACTAAACGTCTTCCATTTCAGTTGAGGCTCAGAGCCCAGATACAGGATGATGTCATGACTCAGTTCAGGTGTCTGATGCGATAAAAACTGGCAGTTTGGCCAGATAATTGTGCGCTGTATGCCATCTACATACTTGATGGTTGGCCGGGTCTCAGTGAAAACAAAAAAATCCTCGATATCAACTTCCGCAAACTTGGTGGGTTTCCAACGATCAATGAGAAATTTGATTGCCGTGGTTGCCGCATCGGCGGCATCATTCCATCCCCCTAAGGCTGCAATGACCACGGGATCCCGTAACTCTGGCTCACTAAGATAGTGTATATATTCCATACTATTACCTCTCAGATCGTTTGATGGATTGCTCTCTGAAGTCACTTTCTATCATTGTAACATAGCTGAAAAGAGGGGGATAATCGAATGCAGGGGAAATCATTTTGGGCCTGAGCCGCTTACTGCTTCCTCAGCATTTGGCTATGCAAGAAGTTTCTATCAAGGATGCCACAGTTTCATATGCTCGGCGTGTGTTTGCAGGTACGCCCCATCTGCAATAAAGCGGTCGTAAAACTCCAATTCAAGATGGTGTGCCTGCGCGTAGATACGCATCAATATTGTTGGAAAACGGGCAGGAAAGCGCCCGTAGGTTGTGTAGATGTACTGCGCCATCTCGCCTATGCAGTCAATCTGTTCCTGAGAATAGGGAAGGGTCGTTGCTTTGATTTCGCCGCTTTGGCGGAAAGGACCACCTGTGGCGGGATCATAAGTGCCGCCACGCCCGAATTTTTGTTCCGCCAGCTTTTGAGCTGCTTCGTACATATCAGTCACGTAAGGAGGACATAGAGACTCGTAGATACCATCGAGTCCTACAGGGTTTGGTAATACCCAATCTTCACTCCTGGTAAAGCGGAAACCCAGGCCGCTAATCCCTTCATCAGCAAAAGCTCCGAGGATAGAATAAGGAAAAATGCCGCTGTACATCCAACCACCAAGTCCTATCGCCTGCATCATCAACACAATATTCTGGCAGATTGTCGACAACTCCATCGCCGTTGTCGCGTAAGCGGCCTGCTCGATGTGGGAGAGGGCAAAGCGCATTTGTGGCGCATCGCTGATTACCCCTGCACTAATGTAAGGCTCCAGGTTACCGCCCATACATCCCCTATCGTCGTCGTAGAGGGTATAGCCGTTGGAGACATACATAGCCAGGAACGCCAGTAACTGCTGCCCGACATCGCCGACCGGCATGAAAAGCGTTGAACCAGGTCGATTGCTATTCCAAACATTGTGTTCATCATAATGAGGTGGTTCAGGCGGCAGCGAGAGGCGCTCCTCACTCAACTGTATTATAGCGGTCTGTGAGATATTAATGATATGAGTAATATCATCGTTCTGCTCAAATTCGCGCAACTTTTCTGGCGTGATGTCCCTGGTACGGACAACGTAAATGCCTGAGTCATCCGTAAAAAACACTTCCGAGGTGCAGATCGAGGCGGCCGAAGGTACAGTTCGACCCGTCAGGCGCAGGCTATAGTTGCTCAGGTGTTCACCCTGGTTCAGAGTATAGGGGATACCAAAGTTCCAGCCAGTTACCCCGGTTGCGGCGCTCACAAGAAGCGCCAGTTCAAGGTCACAGAGCGGAAGTGGTTCATTGTGTGAAGTATAGGCAAGTGGGCCGCCAGGAATAGACATGCCAAAACCAAAACGGCGCGAACGTCTCCCGAAGATGCCGTTTACTAATGGAAAGTTGAGAACCTGCTGTAAACGTGGGTCAGTGGTTTGAGGAGTAGAGTCCATAGAAGCCTCCGCAACAAAAAAGTCTTAAGAAGAGAGCATACTTTGTGAAAAGTATAACACACAGCAACTTCCTATAGCCATTAAAATATTGAAAAAGTGCTATGACCGGGCTATGTGGCTTCTAGTGTTCTTTGTTCTCCAGAGAAGTGACGAGGCTCTATCCCACAAAAACCAGCAATACTCCACCCAACCCATATATCTGACCCAAGCGCTTTTTCCTGGAGGTAGTGATAGAGCCGGTGAGCATGTGATGTATTTTCCCAACCTGGCTCAACCTTCGCGAATGGGCTGTGAGAAGTCCGTTCACCGCCCGAGCCATCCCCATCCATGACTGAATCGACGACCAGGCGTTGAGCGCCACTCTGGAGCAACCGTTGACCAAACTCCTCAACTCCAGTATAGGGGAGACAGGGGCTGACCGTGATCTGCGTAGGAATACCACTTGAGCAGGCTGCTCGTACCAGTTCCCAGCGCTTCTCTAGTAAGGGGCCTCCCTTGAGGCGTTTGAGATAGGCTTGGTCATCGGTCTCAATGCTCACAGATAACCAGGCAAAGGGAATCTGTTGCAGTAACGAAAAATCACGTACGGCCAGAGGGGAGCGCGTCTGGACGACGAGCAAATCAAGGTCATCATAATCAGCAAAGACTTCCAGGCATTGCCGGGTAACCTGGTACTGGCGTTCAATGGGCTGGTAGGGATCAGTTGTGCTACTCATAAAGATGCGCAATTTCTGGCGCACCTGTGGCTTCACAGTACGGAGCGTTTTTGCCAGTAACTGCGGCGCATTCGTTTTCACCTGGACAGCATGACCCCACTCGGCAGCAAAACCACGAAAATGCCAGTTGGGCAGAAATTGTGCATAGCAATACAGGCCGCAGGTTGTCTGTCCAAAGCCGCATCCGACGTATCCAGAGAGTGAATGGGTAAAGGGATAGGGTCTGGAAGCCAGGAAGCCATTCCGCTGGGGCGTCAGTATACTTTTCGCTTCTTTCAGAAGAATTTCCATCGCTATGTCACTCCCGCCTGGAACTTTTCCGGCACCCATAGAAACTACCGTAGCTCCCCATATTCTAACATAAACGGGTTGATCCCTCTTTAAAATGCTCTATTGACGTCAGCTGTCTTCCACCCATATACTCTCAGCATGAAACCAACTGAAATACCCATTATCTACCAGGATCATCACCTGCTCATTGTGAACAAACCAGCAGGGCTTGTTATCCATCCCACTTATAAAAATACCGATGGAACAATGTGGGATGTCCTTTTAGCTCACCTTGCACTGCAGGGTCCAGACGATTGGCAGCCTCCCGTTCTACCCGACGAGCAGGAGTGGGCAGGAGCTCCGCCGCACAAACAGGCAATGCTCCGCGAAAAGCGTATTGAGAAGCAGTGGAGAGAAGAAGGGTTACTTTCTCGCCCTTGCCTGTTGCATCGCATAGATAAAGATACGTCGGGTATCGTGGCCCTGGCACGCACTGAACGCGCACGACGTCACATCGTTCGTCAGTTTCACGACCATTCGATCGTCAAACGGTACCTGACCGTTGTCCGTAGGGAAGCTCCCTCCTGGTCACAACCACGGACCGCGTTCTCTATTGCTCGACAAACAGGGGGAGTGAATATAAAACTTGCTAGTGGAATAACCATCATGACTCTAGATGATGAACTCGTGCTGGACGGCCCTTTACAGCGAGACCCTACTGACCGCCGCCGCTCTATTGTTGCGCTGGATGGTCAGCCTGCGAAGACTCTGCTCCATGTGTTAGCTGTCTCGGACAGTTTCGCATTGTTAGATGTGCGACCGGTAACGGGGCGCACGCATCAAATTCGTGCTCACCTTGCGGCTCTGGGCTATGCGATTGTTGGAGATAAGATTTATGCACCTTATGCGGAACACGATCCCGCCTTTCTTGTGCAAAAGGTGTTGGGACGGCAATTTCTCCATGCATATAGCCTTCAGCTTCGCCGTTACCCGGATAACGCATTAGTTCAATTTGTAGCTCCCCTTGCAGAAGACCTGATCTTTTGGATGCAGAAATATTTTCCTGGTGGCTTAGGAGTGATAGATGCCAGCACCACAATACCCGCCTAATTACGGACCCTATGCCAATCTTGGCGAGGAAGAGAAGAAAAAACGTCTTGATGCGATGGTCAGAATCTGGCAGAGCGACACCAAACGTCGCATTGAACGCGAGGGCTATCGTGAATTCATCAAAGCCACGGGTCTGGATGAGTATCGCTTTTCGGTCTGGTTGCGCTTTCCTGAATGGGAGCGCTCGGCAGTAGTCGGCCAGGTGATTACCTTGCGACGCTCAAAAAGCGGGTCTCCTGAAGACCCGGCCCTGTTCAGCGTCTGGCGGCGTAATCTTTTGCTGCGAGGGATGCCTGACTGGAAAGTACAGCTTCCCAATGAGAACGTCTTCAATATCTCGGTGCGTATCACACCAGGAGGGTTGGGCGAGGGCAGCAAGTGGGTCGTTGTCATGCCGAAAGAGATGATTCCTCGTTACAAACCGGGTTGGCCTACACAACAGGATTGGGTTGTATGGACTCGCTCGTTTGATTGGCTCTCAATCGGCGTCGGTTTCATTCGCGAGATGCTCGATTCGTTGTAACGTTGTAGCCGTCGATACGGAATTCTCTCCTATTGGGATCAAAGTCTCAAACGAAGATATCGCCACGCTGAACATCAGCAGAGATCCTTTTCATGGTGATTGGAACTATACCATTCACCCTCATTTGAACCATGTCTTATTCTATAAAAGAATACAATCATTAAAATATTTATGGAAATTATCGTGGAAAATATTAAAAAAATAGGCTTGACAAACCAGGCAACACATGTTAACTTTGATTGTGGGGTTTGTTTACTATTCCCGTTTGTACAGAACAAATGCATATTGCGTTTTATTAAAAGCTCTGGAGACCACCAGATTAACTTTCATTTTTAAATCTGATATCATTTGACCTACTAGATGGGACATGCCTGGCAGGAGTCTACAGCGGTACCGAGCACGATTGAGCCTTCTTTCCTGGAACAGCGCGTTGAAGATTGTGATGTTCTGTGAGCTGAGTGTGACAGTTTCGTGAGATCAATGAGGTATCTTATTCCTAGAGAAATTTGTCCGCAGTGGTGATGCGTGTTGCTCTTTCCCACTGCCCCTTCGGCTCAAAGCTTTTGCACACCGCTGTAGCGCTACTTTGTTGACTCGGGAAATCGCGCCTGATTCGGACATATATCCTGAGCAATTTGAGCTCAGATCGACACTATTTGATGGGTTTAAACCAAGGCAAAATCCCGAGTCAACAAAGTAGCGGTAGTGTGTTCGAGAGAAAGTAACCATTTCAATATGCTGTTTATGGATTGAGTTTTGATCTCGATACCTCAAAGCAAAGGTACGTTCCCATTCTGATACTTTCTCCTGAGTCGTCTTGTACTCAATACGTCCGTTCTTTGTAGCTACTCAATGGTATATGCTTTTTCCTTGAGGATACGTCTATGGCTACCCAGTTTGCTCAATCATTGGTGTTCGATCATGTAGTATCATCAACTTCACAATTTATTGGTCGACGCCGCGAGCTGAGCTTGGTCTGGAACCGATTCGAGGCAGCTAAGGGCGGGAAGGCCAGGGTAGTGCTGCTGGTCGGAGAACTAGGTATCGGCAAGACTCGCCTCTTAGAAGAAGTTGCTGAGTGTGCCGTGCAAGATGGAGCGACCGTTCTGCGGGGTGGTGCATCCGAGTCTGAAGGAATGCCTCCCTATCTGCCTTTCTTGGAAGCCCTTGGGCAATACATCCGGGTCACCCCTCCTGACCAACTACGTGAGCAAGTCGCGCTGGCGCCTCGGATACTGGCGAGCCTTTTGCCAGAGTTGGCTGTTCGTTTAGGCGGCGAACTCTCCGTTGCGTATCCTCTCCCTCCTGAGCAGGCACGTCTGCGTCTCTACGAAGCTGTTGGTACGTTCCTGGAAGGTATTAGTGCTCCACATGGGCTCGTCCTCATGCTCGATGACCTCCACTGGGCGGATACGGCGAGCCTTGACCTGCTGTGTTACATTGCGCGGCATCATGCGAAAGCCAGGCTACTGGTTCTGGGGAGCTACCGGGAAGGCGAGATCAACCGGAACCCGGCCCTGGAACGGACGGTCATCGAACTGAACCGCCGGCGTGTGCTCACCACCGTTGCGGTCAATCCGCTCTCCGCAGAAGAAATCGAGGCCCTTGCTGCTGGCTATCTTGGTGGCCCTATCAGTCCTATCGTCAGTCAACTCCTGCATGCCCAAAGCGAAGGCAACCCCT
>VBHI01000448.1 GCA_005881495.1 Chloroflexota bacterium | reverse complement strand
AAACGTCTGTTCCCAGGCGGGAACGAGAAGAAAGTGCTCAAACTGGTCGAGACCAGGGCATTGGGTTCAGGCGTCGTGCTGCTCACCTACCAGCCTGACAAACCATAACCGGGGCCGGACAGCCCTGGACGGCTCGCCGCACGTGCCAACCGCTCTCCGAGCCACGACGCTCTGGAGCACAGAGGGGGTCTCTCGATGAATACTCATCTCTTTGCTCCAGCCATTTTTGGTCTGGCCGCCTCCCTGTGCTGGGGCAGCGGCGATTTTAGTGGGGAACTGGCCTCCCGCCGCACCAACGCCTCATACCAATTGCCGTCCTATAATAAAATCAAGGAGGTGAGCATACAAAAGCGGGAGAGCAAAGGAATAGCAGAAAGGGTATGAGTAGACATGACCACACAGAATCATCCGAGCACGCCCGTTGAGAGTGGCTATGTTCCCGTGAATGGGCTCAAGATGTACTACGAGATACACGGCAGCGGTCGGCCGCTGGTGCTGCTGCACGGCAACCTCTCGACCATCGGCACCTCGTTCGGCAAGGTGCTACCACGGCTTGCCTCGACGCGGCGGATTATCGCGGTCGAGCAGCAGGGACATGGGCACACAGCCGACATTGATCGCTCGTTCAGTATAGAGCAATGGGCGCAGGACACCAGCGCGCTCCTGCGTCATCTGGGGATCGAGCAGGCCGACTTCTTCGGCTATAGCTCGGGAGGCGCTGTCGCCCTGGAGATCGCTCTGCGCTCTCCCGCCCTGGTGCGCAAACTCATCATCGCAGGGGGAACCAGTTATCGACGCGACGGCTTCTACCCCGAACTCCTGGCGGCAGGTGAGGCCATGAAACCCGAAGACCTGGATGGCTCCCCGTTCCAGCAGGAATACGCCAGCATCGCACCGCACCCGGAGCATTGGCACCGGCTGGTCGCGAAAATAACGGATTTCGACCGCGCGACCATCGGCTGGCCGCGCGAGGCCATTGCCTCGGCCAAAGCTCCCACCCTGCTCATCATCGGTGACTCCGATATCGTGCGCCCGGAGCACGTTGTCGAGATGTTTCGCCTGCTCGGCGGCGGTGTAGTAGGCGATCTCGTCGGCCTGCCGCGTTCCCAGCTTGCCGTGCTCCCCGGCACAACGCATGTGACGCTCGCGGATCGCGCCCAGTGGCTGACCTCGATGATCACCGCATTTCTCGACGCAGCCATGCCAGAGACAAAGTAATGCGAGTGCGGTCGATGCGGGCTGAAAGACAAGGATGGAATTTTGGAATTTCCAGGCTCACGGCCGACTTTGGTGAATCGGGATAGTAAAGCAAGAGGGCGGTGAAGCATCGCCATCTTCACGAGCGGCTAGCGAATTATCGCTTGCTTCTCTCGCCTCACCTTTTCACCAAAGTCGGCCATGAGCCATATTATTCGCTTCTGTTTATTATACCATTGAAAATTTCAACGTCAGCAGGGAAAATTATTCGACAAACAACACTCCCTCAGTGCCTTTTACCCTGGTTGGTAGCTTTCCAGACTTGCACCGTCCCTTCCATGCCGCCGGAAGCAATGTAGCGGCCATTGGGAGACCAGGCAAGCCCTATCACTTGCTTGACAGCTGAAATGTCATTTCCCGTGTACGTGAAGATATGCCTGCCGGTAAGGCCGTTCCAAAGCTGGACGTTTTCGGCTGCTGAGGCAATGGTGCGGTTGTCAGGCGACCATGCCACTGTCTGGACTGCGGCGGTATGCCCGCGATAGGTAATGATGGCGCTGCTTTGTTGCTGCCCATCACCCGCGAAGAACGTTACGGGCCAGACCTGCACCGTAAGGTCTTTCCCTCCCGAAGCAATGTGTTGGCCATCGGGCGACCACGCCACCGCATACACATCGCTGGTATGTCCGCGATAGGTGAAAACAGTACGTCCGGCAGCCGCTTCCCAGATCTGCACGGTTTTATCAAAGCTGGCCGAGGCAATGTATCTGCCATCGGGCGACCACGCCACCGCGCCTATGCCGCCGCGATGCCCACGATAGGTAACAATCGTGCGTCCAGTTATGACTTCCCAGATTTGCACAGTATAGTCATACCCCCCCGAGACGATATACTTACCGTTAGGAGAGTTGGCGAGCGCGATGACCCCACCGTTATGTCTACTATAGGTGGTTAATATCCCACCGCTCGCCGCGTCCCAGACCCATACTAAGCCACTTTCACCTCCCGCAGCGAGAGCTGTGCCGTCGGGCAGCCAGATGACCGCAAAAACGCGACCCTGGAGACCAGGGGCGCTATAGTTGACGACATGTTGCCCGGTATTTGCATCCCATGCCTGAACCTGGTTACTCCAAAACTTGCCCACGACAAGACGGGTGCCATCGGGCGACCAGGCGACAGCATCGACCTCGTCCTCTGCATTATACGTGTAGATGGTACCACCTATGTTCAGTCCCGCTAGCCCGGTCAGGCCACCCAGTATGAGAAAGGTACGGCGGGAGAAAATGCGTCTCTTCCGACTTGTGGCAAGCATCTGCTGCGTCGCCAGGTGTTGCAGTTCCTGCCTGACCATCCCCATGCTGGATGGCCGCTTTGTCGCGTCCCTGTGTGCCATTGTCCGAAGCAATAGATCGAGCGGCGCAGATTGCCTGGGCTGCTTGCGCACCCGAGATGGAAGAGCAATACGCAGACGAGATCGCGCCGCTCTCTTGCCAGTTTGTAGTTGGCGCAGAACCTTCCCCAGGCTAGAGATGTAGAGACTCTCAGGCATAATGGCTGCCGGAGGAATAGTTCCGGTATCGAGCAGATAGAGTTTGCCGTCAGGGGTGCGCCAAAGGGTGTCCAGGGTCAAGTCTTTGAAGCCGAGCGGCGATTGACGAATGTGCAGGTAATCGAGCATGGTCGCAAGCTGTAAGCCGATATCGATTACTTCCTCGGCGGGAAGAGAGCGGTATGGTGTTCTCTCTAGATAGGCTGCCAGCGTCTCGCCATCAAGCAGGTCCATGACAAAATACCAGCGATGATTCTCCACGAAATAATCGTAGATGCGCGGCACATTGGGATGAACAAGCGCGGCCAGCGAAAGCATCTCGCGTTTGCTCTCCTCAATCGCCTCTAGAGCCTCCTGCGTGCTCTGGTTATTCTTGCCAATTTCCTTGAGAGCGAGCAAGCGATTGCCAAGCTGAATATCTTCCGCCTTGTAAACCGTACTGACATCGCCTGTACTGAGCACTTCACGTATGCGATACCGCTGGTATAGGATGACATCGGGAAGGAGCAGCCCGGTGAGAGGATTCGTCCTGGCTCCGTTTCCTGTTGTAGCATTGGAGAGCGGCTGTTGACAGGCATAGCAATGTGAGGCCTGGACTGGATTAGCTGCACCGCACGCCTTACAATAAATGGAGGAGGAAACGTTGTTTACATTGCTTGCCAAAGCTGCACCGTCCCATCTTCACTACTCGACGCAATACGTTGTCCATCCGGCGACCAACTGACAGAGGTAACCTGAGCAGAATGTCCCCGATAGAGCAGAATATCGCCCTGTAAGGTCATTGCCTGTCCGGGCTGCCCCTTTCCGCTCACAGCCCATACCTGTACTGTGGCATCGACGCCGCCGGAAGCGATACGGGCCTCGTTTCGGGAAAGCAGGTATGTTCCTGGCTGCCATGCCACGGTATTGACACTACCAGCATGCCCTTTCCAGGTAAAAAGCCTCTTTCCTGTCGCCGCGTCCCATAGCTGCACCGTCCCATCGCTACTCCCCGAAGCGACTTGCCTGCTATCAGGCGACCATGCAACAGTATTTACTTCAGACATGTGGCCGTAATACGTCACCTGCGTGCGCCTCGTTGTAGCATCCCAAACCCGCACACTGCCATCGACGCAGCCGGAGGCAATCCATTTGCCATCCGGCGACCATGCCAGGGTGAGTACCTCAGACGTATTACCGCTATAGGTATAGAAAATGTCGCCCGTTATTGCCGAACACACCAA
>VBHI01000438.1 GCA_005881495.1 Chloroflexota bacterium | reverse complement strand
TGTCACCCTGAGCGAAGCGAAGGGTCTGTCACCCTGGGCGTCGAGATGCTTCGCGGAGTTGACACTGAGCGGAGCGAATGTGCTCAGCATGACAGCGTTCCCTTGTCACCCTGAGCGCAGCGAAGGGTCTGTCGCCCCGCAACACGATTGGAGATAGGTAATGATGTACGAATTTAAGCTGGCAGACCTTGGCGAAGGCATGCACGAAGCGGAAATAGTTCAATGGCTCATCAATGTTGGGGATACGACGAAGCTCGACCAGGCGATCGCGAAAGTGGAGACAGATAAGGCCGTCGTTGATCTTCCCTCGCCTGTGGCTGGACGAGTGAGTGAGATTCGCTTCAAAGATGGTGAGACCGCTAAGGTAGGTGACGTGCTGGTCGTCTTCCAGACATCAGCAAAAGACGATGGCGATGGAGCATCAAAACAAGCCGAAATTTCTGCTGCAACAGCACCTACCTCACAAAGCACAGCGCCGTCCACCCAGAGACCGCGTGTCCAGGCTGCACCCGCCGTACGAAAACTGGCTTTTGAATTAGGTGTGGAACTTGAGCAAGTCCCTCCTTCTAGCCCCAGTGGACGCATCTCGCTCGAGGATGTGCGAGCCTTTGCCGGACGTGGCAAGGAAGCGATAAATCAGGTTCCTACACCAGTTATCCAAACAGAACATGTAGGGGCCCAATTCATTGCGCCCGCCCCGCCCTCGGCTACACCCACCCCGCCGTCGGTTGCGGAAGATCAGCGCCAACCATTAACGGGTCTGCGCAAACGTGTCGCCGAACACATGGAACGGTCCTGGCGCACCATCCCCCACGCGACGGCCTTTGACGAGGTCGATGCCGGTAGCTTAATCGCCCTGCGCCAGGCCTTGAAGCCCGTGGCTGAGCAGCGTGGAGTGCGCCTTACCTATGTTCCCCTGCTGATCAAACTGCTCGTACCCCTGCTGAAAGAATTTCCCATCTTTAATGCCAGTCTTGACGAAGAGAAGCGCGAGATCATCTACAAACGCTCCTATCATATCGGCGTGGCTGCTGACTCACCGGAGGGCCTACTTGTGCCCGTCATGCGCAATGCCGACCGTCTCACCCTCATAGAGGTTGCCATAAAGCTTGAGCAGTTGATCGAAGGCGCCCATAAACGTACGCTCTCCCTGACTGAGGTCAGCGGCAGCACTTTTACACTGAACAATGTTGGGAGCTTCGGCGGCGGCAGCGGCACCCCCATCATCAATTATCCAGAAGTGGCGCTTCTCGCCGTCGGCAGAATACAGGAGCGAGCAATTGTGCAACAGGGGGCAGTCGTCGTGCGCCCAATGATGCCCCTCGTTCTTTCATTTGACCACCGGCTGATCGATGGCGCTATGGCCGGCAAATTCCTGGGACGGTTTAAAGAACTGGTAGAGAATCCACAACAATTGATGCTGGATATGCTGTAGGGACCCCAATCATGGTCATGAACAAAATAATCGAAACATCTGTGGGGCCCAATTATGGCCATGAACAAAATAATCGAAACATCTGTAGGGGCCGATTTATCGCGCCCACCGCCGATTTATCGGCCCTCGCTGGATTTTCTGCTCTCCAGATGAATAAGTTAAACAGCATTATCACGCCCAAGAAAGAAACAGTAATATGGTAGTTGGAGATGTAACCACCGCGGTCGATGTACTCGTGCTGGGAGCCGGTCCAGGAGGCTATGTGGCGGCCATCCGCGCTGCTCAACTCGGCCATCATGTCACGCTGGTTGACCAGGGCCCAATCGGCGGTACCTGCCTGAACCGGGGCTGTATTCCACTCAAGGCCCTGCTTTCTTCCAGCGAACGATATTATCAGACTCGCCAGGAAGAGTTGGCAGCGATGGGTATTACAGCCGGGGCAGTCTCTTTTGACTGGCCTACGATGCAGGCCTGGAAACAGAGCGTAGTTGATCGCTTAGCGGACGGCGTGCGTCATTTGGTCGTGGGCAATCATATCGAATATGTTTATGGAAAAGGCTGGTTTATCAATGCCCAGGAGGTGCGTGTCGAAGGGGAACATGGTTCACACCGCTTCAAGTTTGACCACTGCATTCTCGCCGTCGGTGCCGATTCCGCATCCCAGCCTCATCTGCCATTCGATGGGGAACAGGTACTGACTCCTGAGCAGGCATTGACGTTGCCAGCATTGCCGGGATCGCTCGGAATTATGGGAAATGACTATATCGCGCT
>VBHI01000024.1 GCA_005881495.1 Chloroflexota bacterium | reverse complement strand
CCTAGTCTAGACGCGCAACGCTGAAAAAGTTTCACTTCCTGATCATGGGTGCCCCGTATTGCGTGTCCGCGAGGGTCACCCATGACATCAGTTTCACGCTAGTCAAAGCGTAAAACCTACCAGGTACCAGAGCATATCCTGAGCGCGGCCTGTTGCAGTGCCAGGCTGCTTATCCGCCGCGTAGGTATACAACGCATGGCCATCATAGAACACTTGAGCTCCATTGGGGGTCTGATGCACTGACAACTGCCTGGGCAGAGGCATTGAGCTGGAAACCGTCATCATCCCTTGAGGAGCCAGGACAGGCGGCCAGTCGTGAGCACACTGACCAGTGCAGGTGGCCTTAAACATGGTATCAGCCCTGTAGTAGTAGAGTGCAAAGCCTTTATTCGTCATGAGTACATTCACCTGATTCCCATGAATGGTGGCCTTTCCCGTGTGAATGAACGCAGCCATATTTCCCACTATGGTAGGAGTGATGGGAATACCTCCCATCATGTTGCCGGTGTTGTTCGTGTTCATGTTGCTGTTGGCCGTAGGCGTCGCGTCCATCATCCCACTAACATTTGTGGTAGTCGTGGCGTTCCCATTGTTCATGCTCTGGTTCGCAGTATTCGCCGGAGTTCCCTGCATGGTCGTCTCACCACACGCTACCAGCAAGACGGTCAGCAGCAACGCGATCGCGATCAGTCCCAAACGTCGAAGAGCTTTCATGGATTCTTTCCTCCTAACAGTGTCAAAGTAACCTATTCCATTCGTTGTAACCCTCATCTATGTAAAAGGCGACCATCATGTACTGAGCCTCTCACCTCATCCCCACTTCATCAATGCTGTTCCCTCAGATGACCAGTACACGTTGTATATCGCCACTAACACTAACCACGCCCATTTTTTACCGGATTTGCAGAGGAGGACTTTTTTCCTTTTTGGGGGTAACTCTATTTCGTATGGTCGGCGGAGAGGTTGTCATTTGCGAGAAAGTCTGGTTCACCTAAGCGACGGGGTTGCCTTATGGGGAGAAAAGAATGAACAGCTCCTATGCTAGCTTTTCTTTCCCTTCCATCTGTCATGTATACTTTGCCTGTAGAGCCACCTCACAACTTTTTAATGACAGCTAACTTGACAGCCAAACAACGCGACAGCCAGCTAGACCAGGGGACACATCAGAACGACCATTTTTGCGTCCATCGAGTGCAGAAGCGCGATGAAGGCTATCAAGTGAGCGGGGAAGAGGTGCCGGAAACGCCGTATTTGCCTTTGAAATGGGGATGGTGTATACTACGTATATACAGCATGAGGGTATTCTCATGAAAATACACATACCTTGTAGTGGCCAGCACCGCGTAACCAGTTGAATATACCGACCGGGAATGACGATGAATAAACGCATTTTGCTGGGCATCGATATGAATATCTCGGCTCCCACACAACTTGCACTCCACGCGGTCAGCACGCTTTTGGAGCAGGCTTCGCCACAGCTACATGTAGTGCTACTCAGCGTTATTCCCGTCCCCTATATGACCTCTCCCTCCCTTGGTATGTACGTCGGACACCTCCTCCCCATGTCGATCACCTCTGAACAGCGCAGCCAGGCGGAAGACGGCCTGCACAAAGCGCGTACAGAACTGCAAAAAGACGGTGTTGCTCCAGAGCAAATCGAGGTCATCATTCGTATTGGCATTCCCGCCGAAGAGATTGCGAAAGCAGCAAAAGAGCTGCAGGTCAATTTCATTGTGGTGGGCAGCCGTGGCAATTCTCCGCGCCAGAAAATACGGCGGTTTTTTGTCGGCAGCACCTCCAGGCGTGTTTTACAACTTGCTCCCTGCCCGGTATTGATCGTCTCAACTCCGCGAGTAGCACTCCCCACCGACCTTGTTGCCTGGTATTCAGAGGCGATTACCCGGTATCTGCAACAGCATACCAACTCGCTCACGGTCTTCACTCCACAAGAAGTGGCACAAAAGTTTGTCCCACCAAATAAGAAAAAACCTGGCCGCAAGGAAATCGCCGCCGCGACACTTGCCCTGGAACAATTGACCGGTTCCGGCGTGCTCTGCCGCCACGATATCAGTGGCGTACTGAAATATGTGAATGATTAGACCACAGTTAAACACTTTACTTTTCGCTCCTGGTATGGTATCTTACCTATAACCAATAGAGATGGCACACATGTGAGACATGTCCCTTCCCAGGAGTAACCAGAGAGGAAGCACCGGCGGCTGAAAGTGCTCCTACTCGCAAGAAAAGGATACCCCTCACTAGCCTGCACAGAGCCAGTAATGTGTACGCCTCAACCCCGTTACAGGTTGTCAAAGCGCGTTATAAGTGGGCGCAATGAATTTGGCCCCTACAGGTGAGAAAACGCGGAAACTGGGTGGAACCACGAAGAGTGTTATTACCTTTTCGTCCCATTATGGGATGGAAAGGTTTTTTTATTGTCTTGTCTTATGGAGGATTCGTCTATGTCGGTAGAAGTAGAACTTGAGGAATCGGTTAGTTATACGCCGATTCAACGTATGCGGCACTCCGCGGCGCATGTAATGGCGGAGGCGGTCCAGGAGATTTTTCCCAATGCACGCTTTGCGATCGGACCAGCCATTGAAGATGGTTTTTACTACGATTTCGATCTCCCGCGTACGCTCACTCCCGAGGATTTGCCTGATATCGAGCAGCGCATGGCGCGCATTGTTGCCGGAAAATACCCCTATATCCGCGACCGGTGGCCACGCGAGAAAGCCTTAGAGTACTTTCGCAATAAGGGCCAGATCTATAAAGTTGAAATTATCGAAAACTTGCCCGATGCGGAGGTAGGTATCTACCAGCAGCACAATTTCCTTGACCTGTGCCGCGGCCCGCACGTGAACAATACGGGAGAGATCGGCCCGTTCAAGCTGATGCGCGTGGCAGGCGCTTACTGGCGCGGTGATGAAAACCGCCCCATGCTACAACGCCTCTATGGCACGGCATGGTTCACACAGGAGGAACTGGACCAGTACCTGTGGCGCCTGGAAGAGGCGTTGAAGCGTGACCACCGAAAGCTGGGGCGCGAGCTCAAGCTCTTTGTCTTGAGCGATGAGTTACCCGCGGGCGTGCCCATGTTCCTGCCCCGTGGCGAGACGCTGCGCTACCAGATGGAGAGCTACGTCCGCGAGACCCAGGAGCGCTACGGCTATCAGCATGTCTGGACGGCCCACCTGGGCAAGGTACGTCTTTATAAAACGTCCAAGCACTGGTTCACCTACCGCGAGAATATGTTCCCGGTGATGCAGGGCGAGCAGGAGTCCTCAGAGGACGACGCCTATGTCCTGAAGCCCATGAACTGCCCGCACCATATCACGCTCTACAAAGCGCAGATGCACAGCTATCGCGAATTGCCGGTGCGCTACGCCGAATTCGCCACGCTCTATCGCTATGAAAAAGCTGGAACGCTCACGGGCCTGGCGCGCGTCCGCAGCCTGACGCAGGATGATGCGCACGTTTTCATGCGCCCGGACCAGATTCAGGAAGAGTTTGATCGCTCGTTTAACCTGACGCTCGAGGTCTTCAATACCTATGGGCTGGAAGACTACTGGATCGCTCTGTCGCTGCGTGATCCGCAGAATAAAGAGCATTACGTCGGCAGCGACGAAATCTGGGAAAAGGCCGAGAGCGCCCTGCGTGCGGCCGTCGATGCCAAAGGCGTGGAGTACAAGGCGGTCATCGGCGAAGCGGCATTCTACGGCCCAAAGGTGGATTTCATGGTGCGCGATGCCCTTGGTCGCGAGTGGCAATGCTCCACGATCCAACTCGACTTTGTACAGCCGGAAAACTTCGACCTTGAGTACATCGGCGAAGATGGGCAGGCGCATCGCCCGATCATCATTCACCGCGCCGTCACCGGCTCAACGGAGCGCTTCATGGCAATGATCATCGAGCATTTCGCCGGCGCCTTCCCGGTCTGGCTCTCTCCGGTGCAGGCAATGGTCATCCCTATTGCCGATCGTCACATCGAGTACGCCAACCAGGTGATGGAGACCCTTAAGGCGGCAGGTATACGTGTTGAAGTGGATGCACGCAGCGAGCGTATGAACGCCAAAGTCCGTGACGCCCAGCTGCAGAAGATCCCCTACATGCTCGTCGTTGGCGACAAAGAAGCCGCCGAAAACGCCGTGGCCGTGCGACTGCGCACCAACGAAAACCTCGGCGCCACACCCTTGAGCAGTTACGTAGAACGCGTCACAAACATCGTCAAAACCAAAAGCCGGGAACTGTAATGTAAAGGTGGGCCGAGGGCTTATCAGGAACAGGTTTTTTGAGGGGAAGGAGCGTATTACAATGTCAGCAGCAATGGTACCTCAGGAATCCAACAATCATCGTACATTGGGACGCAAGCTTGGCCTCTTCACGTTTTCGCCCGAGGTCGGATCCGGGTTGCCGCTCTGGCTCCCCAAAGGGGCTATCCTGCGTGACACCCTTGAACGCTTCCTGCGCCAGGAACAGCTAGAGCGCGGCTACCTGCCAGTGATTACGCCGCATATCGGCAAGATCGAACTGTATAAAACGAGCGGGCATTGGTACAAATACCGCGAGAGCATCTTCCCGCCCATGGTCGAACCTCGCTCTGACGCAGAAGAACGCGATCATTGGACGCATTCTCATGATAGCTGCGCTGCCCCATCCTTTGAACATGCTCTCGAAGCAGAGGATGATGAACCTGATGGTATAGATGTAGAAGCATACATCCTGAAACCGATGAATTGCCCGCACCACATCCACATCTATAAGAGTGAGATGCGATCCTATCGTGACCTGCCGCTGCGCCTGGCCGAGTTTGGCACGGTCTATCGCTATGAACAGAGCGGCGCACTCAACGGCCTCTTGCGCACGCGCGACTTTACGGTGGATGACTCGCACATCTTCGTCACGCCCGAAGAGGTTGAGGAAGAGTATATCAACGTTATCAAGCTGGCCCTTTTTGTCTTCCAGGCCCTCCAGCTTGATGACTTTGCTGCCCGCCTGGGTTTGCGTGATTCCGCCAGCTCCAAGTATATCGGCAGTGACGAGGAATGGGAGAAGGCTCAAGCAGTGATCATGCACGCCGTTGAGAAGCTCGGTATTCCCTATAGCATCAAAAAAGGGGAGGCGGGATTCTATGGTCCGAAACTTGACTTCCTCTTCCGCGATGCTCCTGGTCGCCAGTGGCAACTTGGCACGGCCCAGGTCGATTACAACCTGCCTGAACGCTTCGATTTATCGTATGTCGGCGAGGATGGGCAACTCCACAGGCCGGTAATGATCCATCGAGCCAATGGCGGCTCAATGGAGCGCTTGATTGCCATTCTGCTTGAGCACAATGGCGGCGCCTTTCCTGCCTGGTTGGCACCCGTTCAGGTGATGTTCATTCCCATCTCTGACCGGCACGTAGCCTATGCTCAAGGGGTCGCGGCTCAACTCAGGGCCAGCGGGGTGCGCGTCGAGGTTGATACGCGCAAAGAGCGCATGAATGCCAAGGTCCGTGACGCGCAGGAACAGAAAATACCGTATATGCTGGTTGTCGGTGACAAAGAAGTTGCCGAACATGCCGTCTCTGTCCGCCTGCGCACGAACGAGAATCTCGGTGCCATGCCGTTGACGAGTTTTGTAGAACGCATCACGAATGTCATCAATACGAAAAGCAGGGATTTGTAAACAATGAGGGGGCCGGGCGACCACAAGGGGACCGGGCGACCCAAGGGTCGCCCCTACTGTGGTCGCCGATCCGACTAGTCCAGGTATCCGTATGCGGGCAGCGTTAAAAATTCAACAAACTCCTCGCTTGTAATAATCTTATCCAGCAGTTGAGCGGCTTCTGCAAACTTACGCGAAGGGTATTCTTGCTCGCCAACCATCTCTTTGATCTTCCCAAGCTCCTCTGCCATCATCTGGCGGAACAACTCAACCGTCACTTTTCTGCCATCTACGAGAATGCCCCGGGGGTGGCGAATCCATTGCCAGATTTGTGACCGGGAAATCTCGACAGTGGCGGCATCCTCCATCAGGTTATTGATAGGCACGCAACCAGAACCCCTGAACCAGGACTCCATATATTGCAAGCTGACGTTGATATTCGTGCGCAGTCCGGCCTCGGTAATCGTACCTTCGGGGACAGCCAGCAAGTCAGCCGCCGTCACATGCACATCTTCGCGTTTCTTATATATCTGGTTCGGGCCGGGCATGACCTTGTCGAACTCTTCCAAAGCCACGGCCACCAGGCCAGGATGGGCCACCCACGTGCCATCGTGCCCATCCGTCGCCTCGCGCTTTTTATCCGCCTGCACACGTGCCATCGCCTCCTCGTTTGCCACCGGATCGTTCTTAATAGGGATCTGTGCAGCCATCCCTCCAACGGCGTGGGCATTGCGCCGGTGACAGGTCTTGATGGCGAGCAAGGAATACGAGCGCATAAAGTGCGTCGTCATGGTCACCTGTGCGCGGTCAGGCAGAATAAAGCTGGGTACGTTGCGGAACTTCTTGATCGCGCTAAAGATATAGTCCCAGCGCCCACAGTTCAAGCCGGACGAATGCTCCCGCAGTTCAAACAGTATTTCGTCCATCTCAAACGTCGCCAAGATCGTCTCGATAAGCACGGTTGCTTTGATGGTTCCACTGGGAATACCCAGTTCCTTTTGAGCCAGCAAAAAGACATCGTTCCAGAGCCGGGCCTCCAGGTGATTCTCGAGCTTGGGCAGGTAGAAGTACGGACCAGTCCCTCTCCTTAACAGTGATTTGACGTTGTGGAAGAAGTACAGCCCAAAATCGAACAGCCCCCCGGAGACCTGTTTCCCGTCGATGAACACATGCTTCTCTGGCAAATGCCAGCCGCGAGGGCGCACAAGCAGTGTCGCGGTCTTCTCCTGCAGCGCGTACTGCTTGCCCTCAGGAGCGGTATAAGTGATCGTCCGGTTGACGGCATCGCGCAGGTTGATCTGGCCCTGAATGGTGCCTTCCCACGTAGGTGAAAGCGAATCTTCAAAGTCCGCCATAAAGACTTTTGCGCCGGAGTTCAGCGCGTTAATGATCATTTTTCGTTCAGCAGGGCCGGTAATCTCCACACGCCGCTCCTGCAGGTCACGAGGAATGGGGTCGATCGTCCATGAACCCTCACGAACATGTTCAGTTTCAGGAAGGAAATCAGGCATCTTGCCCGCGTCAATCTCGGCCTGGCGCTGTATCCTCTTTTGCAAGAGTTCTTCGCGCCTGCCAGTAAATGCCCGTACTAATGTAGCGACAAAAGCCATAGCTTCCGGGGTTAATATCTCGGCAAATTCAGGAGTGATTGGGCCTCTGATCTCTATCCCTTCTGGATACCCAGGCTGTTTCGTCGTTGGCAGTATATTCGTCATTGACAATCTATTCCTTTCGGCAAGTCAGGTACACAGGTCAACTGCAATATTGCGAAGGCTGAAGAGCCTCCGCAATATTGCAGTTGACCTGTGTAGTATTTTAATGAAATTGTTCTGCTTCGGTCGAACCCACGAGCGCAACTGTTGAGGACTTACCGCCAGAGACTACCTGGGCCACCTCGTCGAAGTAGCCTGTACCCACTTCGCGCTGATGCTTGGTGGCCGTGTACCCTTCCTTCTCCATCTCGAACTCGGCCTCTTGCAATGTTGAATATGCCGCCATGCCGTGATCGCGGTACCCTCGCGCCAGCTCAAACATACTATAGTTCAAAGCGTGGAATCCTGCAAGGGTAACGAATTGGAATTTATAGCCCATGTTCGCCAGTTCTTTCTGGAAATTCGCGATGGTTTCTGAATCGAGTTTTTTCTTCCAGTTGAACGAGGGTGAGCAGTTGTACGCCAACAGCTTCCCGGGGAAGCGTTCATGGATGGCGTCGGCAAATCGTTTTGCCTCGTGCAGATTCGGCTCAGAAGTTTCACACCAGATGAGGTCGCAGTAAGGCGCGTAAGAAAGCCCTCTGGCGATGGCCGCGTTCAGACCGCCGTGCATTCTGTAGAAGCCTTCTGGCGTTCGCTCTGCTGTCAGGAATTTATGATCAACCGGGTCAATATCACTGGTGATGAGGTGGGCGCCGTTAGCATCAGTGCGCGCAATAACCAGCGTTGGAACGCCCATGACATCAGCCGCTAAACGTGCCGAGACAAGGTGTTTGATGGCCGACTGCGTTGGGATAAGCACTTTCCCGCCCATATGCCCGCATTTCTTCTCGGAGGACAGTTGATCTTCAAAATGGACACCGGCGGCACCGGCTTCAATCATTGACTTCATAAGCTCGAAGACGTTCAGCGGCCCGCCGAAGCCAGCCTCCGCGTCGGCCACAATGGGAGCAAACCAGTAGGTTTTACCATGACCTTCCGCGGTCTGAATCTGGTCGGCGCGTTGCAGTGCCTGGTTGATGCGGCGTACCACGTGAGGCACACTATTTGCGGGGTAGAGACTCTGGTCAGGATACATCTGTCCACTGATATTAGCATCGGCAGCCACCTGCCAGCCACTGAGATAAATGGCTTTTAAGCCGGCTTTTACTTGTTGGACAGCCTGGTTTCCGGTGAGAGCACCAAGAGCAGCAACATGGGATTCGCTCTGTAACAGATTCCATAACCGCTCGGCTCCAAGCCGGGCCAGCGTATATTCAATCTGGACGGAACCGCGCAAGCGGATGACATCCGCAGCATTGTACGGGCGAATTACCCCTTTCCAGCGAAGATTGCCCTTCCAGCTATCCTCCAACTCTTCAGCATAGCGGACCTTACTATTCTCTGAATGTCTGCCATTGCCATGACTATGATGATTTCCGTTTCCATTACCATTACTCCCATTATGCATATAGCTAAATTCAGTAGGAGTATCTTGACCGCTCATGCCGCTGTTCCTTCCTTTTGTGTGAGACCATTGGAATCCAATATAGACCCCATTGTCTACTTTCTTTTCCTTTTAAAAGGGTAACACGAAAGAGCGCATCAGGTCTAGGAATTAGCTATCAAGCTTGTTTTATTTTACATAAGCAATTAGTTATGTATACTAGCCGAAATATCCCTGTCAATTAATCAATAGATCCGGACACATGAAGATACAAAGTGTCACAACTGCATGCATGGCAGTTTTTTGATGCTCCCTGCGATGCAAGGGTGGATTTGCAAGCAGTCAAGGCGCTGATGCGGGGCACCTACGTCGCTTTTGCCTCATCGGACATTGCCGAACGGCTCGCGGGGAGTGTAACAGGCACGATCCTGCCATTCTCCTTCAACCCGGAGTTGGAATTAATCGTCGATCCTTCACTGCTCGAAAACGACGAGATCTATTTCAACGCGGCGCGTTTGGATCGTTCAATGGTTTTGAAGACGAGTGACTATGTCGCGGTGGCCAAACCGCGCCTGGGACGCATTGTCGCAGATCGAGGAATCCCGCCGGAAGTCGCTTCTCCAACGGATGGTGCTACCGGGACCCAGTAGCACCATTAATGTATGCAAGAGAATTAGCAAGTTTGTTGCA
>VBHI01000023.1 GCA_005881495.1 Chloroflexota bacterium | reverse complement strand
GTTTCTCGAACCCCTGCATCAACCTGGTGAGACCAGGGCCAGCGAACCAGCCAAAGAGCTTTTGCGTTCCGTGGACGGCCAGCGTCAGGCCAACCACCAGACGGAGAATGAGGAGAGCTATACTCATGGTGACAGTCATGTATCATGCTCCTTTCAACAGTGGTTGTATAGCTATGGTACAGAATGGGACGGAAAATTCTTTTTTCTCATCCTTACTTCCCCTATAAAAGTAAGAGTAACATAGGAAGTTAGAGTTGTCAAGAAAGTTGTTTTTCTCGAAAAAATATGCTACACTTGCTCTATGAAGAAACCTGATCAGGAACATTCAACTGAAATGCCCGAAGCTTGCGCAACTACTCCTATGGGACGTGCTATTCGCTTGATTGGAGATGCGTGGATTCTGCTAATCATCATTAACCTGTTGCGTGGTCCAAAACGCTTTAACGAACTGCAAGCGTTCATGGGACATATCAGTTCGAAGACGCTCACACAACGGCTCAGGGTCCTGGAAGAGATGGGGTTTGTGCAGCGGCGAGCTTTCCTGGAGATCCCGCCGCGCGTCGAGTATCATCTCACCGAAAAAGGGCAGGAATTTGGGGAGGTGATTGCAGCCATTGAGCAGTTTGCTCAAAAGAATCTCTCTGGTCTCGTTGAAGCTGTCACGGCTGGCGAGCCGCTATGATCAATACATCCAGCAGTAGATGGGTTTCTTCTTCGCACATAGAGATCTTCAAGCGCGGGTATCATTCGGTCTCTCCTCCTCTGAAAAAGTCCTTTTTCATTCTGGGTGGTGTACACCCTACATGACCGTCTCTCAAGAGCCAGCGTTGAGCGCTTCGCTGGCCCTGTCTTCCGTAGACTACACTCATGCAATACGAGAGCATATCCATCCTTGACAAATGGCAGGTGGATCGTCAGCGACGAGGTTCAGATCTTTATCGAGGGCGAGTTCGTTTTCCCTGGAAAAGATCAACAGGATGGCACATATTGGGTAAGAAGAGTAAGAGATTTGCCATGAATATTCACCCAGTTGAGGATATTGCTATCCAGGCAGGCCTTATAACGGTGCACTGTGATCGTATTGTAGCTGTGGCACTCAAGATTGAGATAGACTTGTGAAACCAATGTGGTAGACTATGATTGAGAGAGTTGGTGATCTTCGGTCTCTTTTCCGCTTGAGTTCATTGAAAGCCTCAAAGAGAAACGGATGGGTGGGGTTGTAGCATGCCAGTTTTGGAACAGCTTGTGCATCTGTTCCTTTGCTTATGAGCAGTGAGAAGGAGCAGGGTTATGAAAACACGTTTTACCGTTGGGATTGAAGAGGAGTTTCAGATGGTGGATCGCCGCACTGGCGATTTGTGTCCACGCATTCAGACCATCATGGAAAAGGGGTATCCCATCTTCGGTGAGCAGATCAAACCAGAACAGCATCAATCGATGGTAGAACTGATCTCGGATATCTTGCCAGATATCGCGACGGCCCGTAAAGAGATGGGCGTTTTGCGGGCCAAACTGGCGCGGCTTGTGGGAGAGGAGGGACTAGCGCTGGTTAGTGCGGGTACTCATCCCGCTGCATTGTGGCAGGAGGAGCCTATATCGCCTTATGAACGGTATGCCCGATTGGAGGAGGAATTTCAGGACGCCACACGTTCCAACCTGGTCTTTGGATTGCATATCCACGTCGGTATTGATAGCCATGAGCGAGCTGTTGCGCTGATAAATCAACTTCGTACCTGGCTGCCCCATTTGCTTGCCCTTTCGACCAATTCACCCTTATGGGCCGGTCGGTTCACTGGACTCAAATCGTATCGCTCTGTAATTTGGAGGACTTCCATTCGCAGTGGGATACCAGAGATATTCCCCTCCTATGGAGAACTGGACGCCTATATCCAGACCCTGATCCAGATGGGATGTATTGAAGATGGTAAAAAGATCTGGTGGGACATTCGCCCCCATCCATTTTTCCCTACGATCGAGTTTCGCGTCTGCGATATGCCCGCCACTTTTGACGATACAATAGCCCTTGCCGCCCTCTGCCAGGCGCTCGTCGCGAAGTTGAGCTGGCTCTACGAACGGGGACTTACAACCCCTGTGTTACCGGCCCACTTCATTGAGGAGAACAAGTGGCGCGCGATACGCTGGGGCCTGGATGCTGAAGCGCTCGATTTTGTGCGGGGTCGACACCTCAGTATGCGGCAGTCTATAAGCGAACTGCTTGATTTTGTAGACGAGGTGCTTGAAGATCTGGGCAGTCGTCGCGAGATCGACTACCTGCGCACGTTACTCTCTGATCCATGGGGGACTGGAGCTGACCATCAAATAGCGCTCTATCAACGAACCCACAGCATTGTGGCGGTGCTCCGATTGCTCATGCAGCAGACGATGCAGGGCCTTCCAGAGGAAAGCTCAGTGCTCGCCGTGTGATCCTCTCATGAAGAGCCTAACTGCCTATAGATGAAGCTTTGCAGCACACCCAGAAAGAGCGCAATGTCCACTTTCGCCCTATCTCTCTTTCTCCCCTCGGAAAGGTGGTAGTACGACATACAAAGGAGGATGACACAAGACAGTCACAGACTGTGCTTGAGAAATGTATGCCGATCTTTTAGCATGATAGACACGAAGATTTATCTTGTCAAGTTGATAGGCCAACACACCTACTGTTGTTGTGGGACAATCTGCTGCTGCACCTGGTCTCGTTCGTCCACTTCATAGGCTGAAGGCATCCAGGTGGGAGGCTCCAGTGGTAATTCATCGGGGAGCGTCATTTGTGAGGGAGCTATACGTACTGTGACGGTCAGCTCGCTCTCGGCTTTTCCCCGAAAAACGCCGCGCGTGGGGGGTACGTCAGCGTAGTCTCGGCCGATAGCAACACGCACGTGCCGCTCATCGGTAACGGTATTGTTTGTGGGGTCAAAGCCAACCCAGCCGAGGTCGGGTAAATACGCCTCAACCCAGGCGTGAGTGGCTTCCCCGAGGGAGCGTCTCTCGCCGCGATACAGGTAACCGCTGACGTAGCGGCATGGAATTTGCAGGTGACGGGCCAGCGTAATCATAATATGCGCGAAGTCCTGGCACACTCCCTTGCGCAGGCTCAAAGCCTCATCAATGGGTGAATCGACGCGAGTCGTTTTTGGTGAGTACGCGAAGGTTTTATAAATGGCACTGTTCAAATCACGTAATGCCGTTAGAGGATCATCCCGCCGCCGCACATCCAGTTCATGTGCCAGCTCATAGAGGAGCTCGCTCGGATTGGCAAAGTGGCTCGGCATCAAGGTATCCCAGTAGTCGTCACTCCCGGTAAGTGCGTCCAGTTCATCCCAGGCCTGCGGGGTCAGCGCCTCAGGTAGCGGCGAAGGTGCGGTTACATCGACCAGCGCCTGGGCAGTGATGGTGAGTTGATTATGGGAATTGGGGATGTCGAAATGATGTACGCGGTTGCCAAATTCTCCCCGGTAGTTCATAATGTGGGCGCGGGGGCTGGTATGTAGTTGAAAATCCAGGCAATACTGATTGCCCTCACTGCGTGGCTGGATGCGCACTTCCATGATACTTTCGTTGATTGGTGCGCTGTAGCGAAAGCGTGTCGTGTGGCGAATGGTGTAATACATTTGTTTGTCTCCTGTCCCTACGCTTGAGCCGCGCCGCGAGATGTGAGGGCGACCTCAATTGGATAGGCAATATAGGCCTGGTAGATGCCAGTATGAATAAGCGTACACTGGCGCTGGATGCTCTCCAGGTATTCGTGTATATCGCCGCTGAGAATCTCCTCGATCTGGTCGTAGTCGAGCGTTGCGCGCAGGCGACCGGCGAGACGCTCGGCGCGTCCTGGGTTGCGCGCGGCGGTTGTTTTTGCGATTGCTTGAAGCGCCCCCTGCATCATCGCGCAAGCAAAACGAATCGAACGCGGAGCTTCGGCATTTAACAGCAGGAACTCGGCGATCTGGGCGGGACGAATCGTTGCCGTATAGACTTTGCAATATGCTTCAAACGAGGCGCACGAACGCAGCAATTCCACCCAACTCAGGTAGTCGAGGGGCTCACCCTCATCTTCGGTTTGTTCGGTCAGGAATACAGAGAAGTGCGTATCCAGCAAGGCGGCGGTAGCTGTAGTGCGTTCGAGAAAGCGCCCGACGCGAATGAAGTGCCAGCCCTCGCTGTGGCTCATAGTCGCATCGGTAATGCCCTGGAAGAGATAAATGTTCTCTTTCACGCTGTTCAGGAATCTGTGTGGCTCCGCGTGCCAGATCTGTTCCATACTGGTCTGTTTCACCCGCAAGAAGAGGCGGTTGAGCTGCTCCCACATCTCAGAGCTGATCTGCTCGCGCACCTGCCGTGCATTTTCGCGTGCGGATTCGATGCAGGACTCAATGGACGAGGTGTTGGCCTCATCAAAGGTCAGTGCGTGCGTAATGCTATAGGCATCGATTTCCCCTTCGGGCTGTAGTGTGCGCAGGCTACGTAGGAGTCGTTGCCAGCGCAGGCTAGCATCTCCGCCTGCATGGTCGAGCATCTGGGTCAGATGTACATCGATGAGGCGCGCTGTGTGTTCCGCTCGTTCCAGGTAGCGGCTCATCCAGTAGAGACTTTCGGCGACTCTTGAAAGCATGATCTCACCTCACTGATTGACTTCTGTTACAGGTCCTACCAGCACCCATGTATCTTTGCTCCCTCCACCTTGGGAGGAATTCACCACCAAAGAGCCTCGCTTGAGGGCGACACGGGTCAGGCCCCCGGCGACAATGGTAACTTGCTCGCCAAAGAGTACAAAGGGGCGGAGATCGACATGGCGCGGCTCAATTTGATTATCAATAATACAGGGCGCGCGCGAAAGAGCCAGCGTTGGCTGGGCGATGTAGTTACGTGGGTTGGCGATTACCCGCTGGCGGAAGGCTGCGCGCTGAGCAGCTGTACTGTATGGGCCGATCAACATGCCATAGCCGCCGGATTCTCCAACCGCTTTGATAACGAGTTCCTCAAAGCGTTCAAGGACATATTTTTGCTGCTTTTCGTCGCTCAGCAGATAGGTCTCGACGTTTGGAAGAATGGGTTCTTCGCCGAGGTAGTAGTGAATGATGGCTGGGACATAGGCGTAGATGGCCTTATCGTCGGCGACTCCTGTGCCGATGGCATTAGCCAGCGCGACGTTCCCCGCGCGATAGGCATTCAACAGGCCTGGTACCCCCAATGTAGAGTCAGGTTGAAAGGCAAGCGGGTCAAGGTAGTCGTCATCAATGCGCCTGTAGATCACGTCAATGCGCCTCAGACCAGCGGTTGTGCGCATATAAACAA
The DNA here is from genome assembly GCA_005881495.1 of Chloroflexota bacterium. The sequence continues at coordinate 5,494 of VBHI01000023.1, read as the reverse complement.
TGTTATCATGTACGAGCAGATCGCGTCCCTCGACCAGTTCGATGCCCATCTGGCGCGCGAGAAAGGCATGTTCAAAATACGCGGAATTATAGACGCCCGGAGTGAGCAACACGATTACTGGATCAGGCCGCCCAGTCGGGGCCAGTGACAGCAGCGTGCTGAGCAACGCCTGTCCATAGTGGTCGATGGGAAGGACGTCGTAACTGCCAAATAGTGAGGGGAAGGTGCGTTTCATAACCTGCCGATTGGCAAGCATGTAAGAGACGCCGCTCGGTACGCGCAGATTATCCTCTAAGACGGCGAAACGCCCATCGAGCAAACGTACAAGGTCTGCTCCATCAACTGCAACGTAGATGTCGTGTGGAACGTGTATGCCGCGCATTTCACGCCGGAAGTGTTTGCAGCTATAGATAAGCCAGCGCGGTACGACTTCGTCAGACAGTATGCGCCCATCAAAGTAAATATCTTTAAGAAACAGGTTGAGGGCGGTGATACGCTGCGTTAAGCCCCGCTCGATGGTTCGCCACTCTTCGCTGGTGATGATGCGAGGCAACAGATCATAGGGCCAGATACGTTCCGTTCCCTCGTCATTCCCATAAACGGTAAAGGTGATACCCTGATTCATGAATGCAGTATTCGCTGCTTGCTGCCTCTGGTAGAGCGTCTCGGCAGGCATCTCCAGCAGACGATGAAACAACTCCTGGTAATGAGGTCGCGGCCTGCCATCAGAGCCTAGCATCTCGTCGTAGGCAGCATCCAGTGTATAATTCGAGAAAGGAGGCGGCAACATGGGCTGTCCTGCAGTATCAGGTGTATCAGGCACTATCATGAGCGAGGTTCCTATACTTTCTGACCGACGAAATAAATGCTTGCTATCACGGGTTCAGGGGCACCAGCGCCGGAGAGTCTCCATCGGACGGGATATCAGTATAGTGTCAATAGTACCTTGCAATTGATGAGGGTGTCAAGCTTGAGGCAAGCTAGCTTTGCTATCCGCCAATAGCGTATAATCGAGAAAGCGTGAACTATTATCGAGGTAAGAGAAGGGATCGGAAAAACGATGCAAATCAGAGTTGGGTGCGAATTTCGTTATGAGGCTACCTGGCCCACACCAGCTACCATGCAGGTGCAGCCGCATCAAGATGCGGAGCAGCGTATTCTGCATGAGGCATGGCAGCTCACGCCGCCGCTCGCTCTCCATGCCTTTACTGATCTGTATGGCAATAGCTGCCAGCGCATGGTGATACCTTCAGGCAGCCAGGTACTTCACTACGATGCTACGATTGAGGTAGCAGGGCTTGTGGACGAGGTCGCGCCTGACGCTGTGGAGCTTCCCGTGGAAGCGCTGCCCGATGAGGTACTTCACTACACGTTACCAAGCCGCTTCTGCCTTTCGGATGTACTCTCGGATATGGCCTGGCAACTTTTCGGCGCTATAGAACCCGGTTGGGCGCGCGTGCAGGCTGTCTGCGACTGGGTACACGGCAATATACGCTTCCAGTATGGCACCAGTAACTCACTCACAACTGCCGCAGATGTGTGCGCGGCAGGTGTTGGCGTATGCCGCGATTTCGCGCACCTGGCGGTGACATTTTGCCGGGCGCTCAACATTCCTGCTCGTTATGTGTTCGGCTACCTGCCAGATATAGGAGTTCCACCGCCGGATGCTCCTATGGATTTCTGTGCCTGGATGGAGGTATACCTTTCGGGGCGCTGGTGGACCTTCGATCCGCGCAACAATGAACCCCGCATGGGACGCGTGCTGGTTGGTCGAGGGCGTGACGCCCTGGATGTGGCAATGGTGACGACCTACGGGTCGCCGCGTCTCGCGCAAATGACGGTATGGGCCGATGAGGCACTTCCCGATCACGATGGTGCGGTAGGGGATGAGGGGGCTAGGATGACCGCAAGGGTCATCCCTACTATACACGAGGACGAACGATGATAAAATTGATCCGTGGTTTGTAATAGAAGCATGAATCAAGAACCAGTGGACATTGAAACGCAGATTGCTGCCCTTGATCTCCTGGACATCCAGGGGATCGAGTGGGAGCGTGTACAACGCACAGCGTACCTCATTCACCAGCACTTTCGCTATGATTACCCTGGTCCTGTCCGCGATCTCAAGCAGCATTTATTGATTGTTCCACGAGAGATTTACGGTGATCAGAGGTGTATCGTGCATCGCCTGGATGTTTCTGCCGATGTTGCCGAGACAAACAGCGAGGTTGATGAGTATGCAAATCGGGTGATAAACCTGTACATTCCCTCCATTGAACGTTCCATTGACTTTGAAGCGTGGATCGTCGTCGAACGATTTGCAGATCATGGGCCGCACTTTCTTCCCGGCGCTGCGCTTTCGGATCCACGTTACCTTGAGCCTTCGGCGCTTACGCAGCCCGATGATGCCCTCCGAAAGGTTGGGGCTGCACTGTGCGAGGGGGATTACGCGCGACAGCAGCCAGCGGCCCTGGCCAGGCGCATCAACGACTGGGTCAACAACGCGCTCAGCTATGAGCATGGTGTGACAGATATCCATACGACGGCTGCGCAGACGCTCTCACTGGGGCGCGGAGTCTGCCAGGACTACGCCCATGTCATGCTGACGCTCTGTCGCCTCTGCGGACTGCCGGCGCGCTATGTCTCCGGCCACCTGTTGGGCGAAGGGGGTACACATGCCTGGGTCGAGGCGCTGCTACCCGCGCCCGATCGTCCGGGAGAAGCCATTGCGCTGGCATTGGACCCGACGCATGGCTGCGAGACTGATCTGCACTATATTACTGTCGCCGTTGGGCGAGATTACTATGATGTTGCCCCTACATCGGGGACATATCGAGCGCCTTATCGCGGCCAGCTTACAGCGAGCAAGCGGGTTGGGCCGATTTCGTTGGAGTATCACTAACATTCGCAAGAAACATAGCGAATAAGTGACTATCCTGGACAATCCTTGTGTGTTTCTGCTATACTTGGAGCATGAAGTTAAGTGACTATGCTAAACAACAAGGAGTTCGCTACGAGACCGCCTGGCGCTGGTTTCGCGACGGCAAAATTACAGGGCATCGTGTTGGAGAACACACCATTCTGGTGGATGAAGGCTCCCCATCACCTGCCCCCATCGGTCGGGTGGCGGTCTATGCGCGTGTCTCCTCAGCAGAGCAGAAGTCCACCCTCGATAGTCAGGCAGAGCGGCTCGTTGCCTATTGTACCGCCAAAGGCTATCCGACGGCCAAAGTCGTCAAGGAAGTCGGCTCCGGCATCACTGATAGCCGCCCAAAGCTCTTGGCTTTGTTGGAAGATCAAGGCATCACGCTCATTGTGGTGGAGCATCAAGACCGACTCACCCGCTTTGGTTTCCGCTATCTGGAAACGCTCTTGCGTGGACAAGGACGTAGCATTGAAGTCGTCAATCTGGCGGAGAATGGCACGGAGGACCTGCTGGCTGATCTCAGGGCGATTGTCTATAGCTTCTGTGCCAGACTCTATGGGCCACGCCGCGCCAAACGCCAGACAGAGAAGCTCGTCCAGGAATTGGAGGCCGAGCATGCAGGTAGTTGAACAGCATGTCCTGCGCAAAAGGGATCCCCGCTACGAGGTGATCGATCAAGCGGCCTTTGCCTCCAAGAACCTCTATAATGCGGCCCTCTATGAGATGCGTCAGGCGTTCATCTTCCAGCAGGTGCGTTTCACCTATCCTGAGATGCACGCTCGCATGAAGAGCCATGATGCCTACAAGGCGCTCCCTGCCAAAGTCGCCCAACAGGTTCTTCGTCTGCTGGACAAGAATTGGCAAGCCTGGGAAGAGGCGATGGAGGCATGGGACGCGGACCCCTCCCAGTTCTTAGGCCGCCCAGGACTGCCGAAGTACAAAGAGAAACAGCAGGGGCGCAATATCCTGGTCTATACCATGCAAGCCCTCTCGAAACGCGCCTTGCAACGTGGGATGATTGCCCCATCGGGCTTGCCCATCACCGTCCAGACCAGGCAAACGAACGTCAAACAAGTGCGCATTGTACCCAGGAGTGGCTACTACGTGGTAGAAGTCGTCTACGAACGGCAAGAACAGCCTCAGCCCGTCAATCCCACCTGGATAGCCAGTATTGATATTGGCGTGAATAACCTGGCGGCGATAACTGCAAACAAAGAGGGCTTCATCCCTCGCCTCGTTAACGGTCGTCCCCTCAAAAGCGTCAATCAGTACTACAACAAGCGCAAGGCGGAGCTTCAGAAGTGGAGCAAGCATGACCATTTCACCCAGCGGATGCATCGCATGATGACGAAACGAACTCGCCGTATCGATCACTACTTGCATACCTCCTCCAAAAAGCAGTTGCGATGCGCAAGAAGGAGAAGCAACACTTTGTGCAGTTGCCGCATGCCCGGTTCGTCGACATGCTCTGCTACAAAGCCAAACTCGTCGGGATACAGGTCGTGCTGCAAGAAGAGAGCTACACCAGCAAGGCCAGCTTCCTGGATGGGGATGCGATCCCCACGTACGGCAAAGAGCAGGAAGAGCGAAAGTTTAGTGGCAGACGGGTGAAGCGTGGCTTATACCAGGCAGGCAACGGACGCAAGCTCAACGCCGACATCAATGGCAGCCTGAATATCCTGCGCAAAGCATCCCCAAACGCTTTTAGCAATGGGGTAGAGGATGCTGTAGTGCATCCAGTACGGCTTGCCGTACAAAGCTTAACGTCTAGGATTGTCTAGACTTTGGGAACTATACCGAAGTGGACTCCGGCTCTGACGTATAATGAGGAATGCGAGTCCAACTATCCACCGCACTTGTTCTGAGGAGAGGAAAGAACCCCCAAGAACGACCCAAAAGGCGGCTTGAGCCAGGGGCACTCAAGCCGCTTTTTGGGTAGAAAGGAAGGTCCTCAACTCATTATTTTGTCATGTGACTAGACAGTCGTATCAAGTTGTGTACCGCACTCAGGGCACCACCTGGCATCTGGTAGGGTCCTGGCATAACATGCTGGACAGATGCGAGGCTGTTCCACCACTCTTTCCCTGCAGTAGACACAAAACTCTGCGCCCAATTGCAGTGGCTGATGACATTTGTGACAGTTACCATCGGTTTGCGGAATCATCCCAAGCGCGGCTTCTTGCTTGGCTATCCTGAGTTTCTGTCTTAATGGCTCTAACTGCCAGTAGTAACGGTACTTTTGGTACGCTTGCAGTAAGTAAACACCGAGAAAGAATACATTCAACACTACAAAAAGGCATCCGACAAAAAGCCTTTGCTGACCTGTCAGAGACTTCCATTTCAGAAATCCATTCATAGTTAGAAAACCACGCCAGTCAACTACCGTGATGGCAGCAATTACCAGCAGGTAGATTGTGAAGCCCATGATGGCTAACGGACCGCTTGCCCAGCCGAGGCTACTCAGAAAGACAAAATCACCAGAGATCAGAAGCATCGAGACTACAGAAGCAATAGCAAGTGTTGCAAGCAGTTTCACGGGGTAAAGGTGACGCTGAGACATTGTTTGTG
>VBHI01000437.1 GCA_005881495.1 Chloroflexota bacterium | reverse complement strand
CGCTCTGGGAGCCACCTTATATCGTTGATGACAGCCGCCCTCCTGTACCGCAGGATTACCTGGAGCAGCTTCGCAAGATGTTGCGTGAGGGGCGCAGAGGCGACATGATCGAACTCTTCTTCACACAGGCAGTCGGCATGCCTGCTGAGTTCGTCGCTCCCATGCGTCAGTCCCCGTTCTGGGCGGCGCAAGAGGCGTTTGCCCCCACGCTCGTCAATGAAGCTATCCTCATGGGCAATGGCAGCTTCAAACTACCAAAAGAACGGATAGCAAAAGCGACCTGCCCAACCCTGGTCATGGACGGTGGGACGACCCCGTGGTTGAGCCACGCGGCGGATGCCGTTGCAGAGACCCTGCCCAACGCGCAGCGCCGCACCATTGCCGGTCAGCCACACAACGTCGATCCGCAAGCCCTTGCTCCCGTTCTGATTGAGTTCTTCACAACCTGATACAACTGAGAAGAAGGTGATGCACTATGAGATTTCGTGCCAGAATAGAGCTTCACGGCAAGACTGCTACCGGCATCGTCGTTCCGCCAGAGATCGTTGAGTCTCTCAAATCTGGCAAGCGCCCACCAGTCCGCGTCACGATCAACAGTTACACCTACCGCAGTACGGTGGCACCCATGGCTGGCGAGTTCCGGCTTCCCATCAGCGCTGAACATCGCACAAATAGCGGTGTCGAGGTCGGCGATGAGGTGGAGGTCGAGATCGAACCCGACACCCAGGCTCGCGAGGTGGATGTTCCGCCTGACCTGCGGGAAGCGCTTGACCGCGATGCAGACGCTAAACGCTTCTTTGACGGGCTGTCCTACAGTAACAAGCAGCGGATTGTACTCTCTATCGAAGGAGCGAAGACTGCCGAGACAAGGCTGCGGCGAATCACCAAAGCTATCAGCGAACTCCGTGAGGGCCGAGTCTAGCGCAGTTTTCGAGAGGAGAGCGCGATCTGCCAAACTGGCTCCATGCGGCCTGTATGGAGCCAGTTTGGCAGATCGCGCTCTCCTCCACCTCAGCTGGTCTCTGGCAAAGGTGAATCGAGGAATTCTGTGAGGATCGGGAGGAGCAACCGGGTGCGAGTGATGATCCCATGATACGGTGGGGCCCAGCCCACGTGTGTTGTGGCCGGGAGCACCGCAAGTTGGGCAAGCGGGAGACCGGCCAGATCGCCGTCCGCCTTGCCGCCGCCAAGCAGCGCAAAGCATTCCACCGCGTGCGCGAGGCGCAAGCCGTCTGCGTCCCCGACCAGGATCAGGGTAGGTGTTTTGAGCGATGCAACAGCCTCTGTCCAGTCGTAGTCCTCGCCCAGCAATTGCCTCATCTTCGCTACGAAGATCGGCCAGGCTTCGGGTCTGGGTGAAGTCTTGACATAGGCTTCGTAGGTCGGGGTCCCGGCAAACGTGTCGACGCGCCAGCACCAGCCTGCGCACCAGCTCTGGATGCCGGATGGCGGTTTGTAGCGCGACGCCACCACCCAGGGAAAAGCCGAAGATGTCGGCCTGTTCGAGTCCAAGATGCTTGATCAGTGCGGCGATATCATCTGCCATGAATTCGAAGCGTAGTGGTCGTTCGATGTCGGCGGTATGCCCGTGTCCTTGCAGCTCAACGCCGATGACGCGCCGCGCTGCGGCACAAGCTCCCCCATCGCCTCGATGGTCATGAAACCGCCGGGAAGCAGCACCAGCGGCTGCCCGCTCCCATGTATCTCGTAGTAGAGGTCCAGGCCATTGACCCTCGCGTATGCGCCTTTCTGGTGCTCGTCTGTGGTCATGAGAAAAGCTCCTTGTCTTCTGATTGAGTTGCTTGCTCAGTATAGCACATGTGTCCTAGATCCTCAGGCGAGTATTTCATTCGAGGAAATTTATCAGTAGGAGCGGGAAGACCCGCCCCCTCGAAGGGGGCGGGATGAAAGCGACCCCGCCCAGGCTGTTTCCCTTACGGCATTTTACCGTTGTTCGAGTCGACGAAAAGAAGATGTATGTATGAAAACAACGCGCGTGTACCGCCTGTCGCGCCTGTCGCCGAGCATCTTCCGCCGCCTCACGTAGGCCCAGATGGAAGCGGCCCAGGTCTGGAACGTCTGTGTCCAGGCCCACCGGCGGGCCAGAATGAGCCATGCCCACTGGCCCAACCAGACCGATCTGCAGCAGCTGACCAGAGGGCGTTTTGCCCTGCACAGCCAGTCGGTGCAAGCCGTCTTCCGCTCCTTCCTCGGCACGATTGAGACAACATGCAAGCTGCGCCGGGAGCATCCTGAGAAGCCGTGAGCGTTGAGCAGGGGCGCGTCGTCTTGCCAATGGGCCGTGGCCGCCCGTCTCTGGTCCTGCCACTCGCCCTTCCCGAGCTTGAGGGGGCCTGTACGCTAGTGTGGAACTACGGCTTTGAACTGCACGTCTGCCTGGAAGTCCCGCAAGCGGACCCCGCTCCCGGCAGCGTGCAAGCCATCGTCGATCTCGGAGAAATCCACCTGGCTGCCGCCACCACGAGCACGGGCGTGGCGCTCATCGTCACCGGATGCGGCATTCGCTCGCTCAAGCGCCAGCGCAACCGACAGCTCAGGCAGCTTGCCAAAAAGCAGAGCCGCTGCCAGAAGCATTCGCGTCGGTGGAAGAAACTGCAACGCGCCAGAAACAAGGTGTGCCGCAGGGCTGAGCGACGCGTGCGCGACCCTCTCGCACAAGGCCACCAGGGCCGTCATCGACTTCTGCGTCGAGAGCCCGGTGGGAACGCTCTTCGTCGGCAACCCGCATGGAGTGCGCACCCGAGACTGCGGCCGGCACCACAACCAACGGATGTCTGGCTGGGAATACGGCCGCGATAGCGACTATCTCGCCCACAAATCCACGCAAGCCCGCATCTCGTGCTTCACCGGCTCCGAACGAGGAACCAGCAGCCAGTGTCCTTGCTGCGGGCATCGTAAAAAGCCCAGGGGAAGAACGTGGGTCTGCCGCCGCTGCGGCTTCAGGGGCCACCGCGACCTCGTTGGTTCGATCAATATGCATCAGGATGTCTTTGGCATCCATCTGAAGTGTCCTCGTTCCTTCACGTATCGACGCGCCTCTCCCGCTCAGAACCAGGAGTCGTAGTCGGGCCGACACGCCCCAACGTTGTCCAGGTGAGTCAGCGGCTCAACCACTGCTCGCGGAGCAGGCTCCTGCGGGAGCGGGCCACCCCGCTGACGCTGCCTAGAAGCCCGTCCGCGTTGACGCGACGGGAGTGTCACTTCTGGAGTTCCCACTTGAGCGTATGGCCTTCTGCGGCGAGGCGGCGCATCCCGACTTTTTCGAGGACCCGGATGGAGCCGATGTTGTCATCACGGCACTCCGCAGTGATCACCTGGATACCAGGCGTCTGAAAAGCCCAGTCGATCACCCGACGCGCCATCTCGGTGGCATAGCCTTGCCCTTCATAGGCCGGAATGATATTGTAGCCAATCTCCACCCTGCCTGCCTCGTCCGGCGGGTCGTGGAACCCGATGCCACCGATCGCTACCTGGTCAGCCTTATGGAGAATAATGCCATCCCAGACCAGACCCAACGGATCCTTCTCCATGGCCTCGATAAACAGGGGGAGCGCTTCCAACAGGTCGACTCCTGGCCAGGCATCAGGAATCGCGACCCCGAGCATCTGAGTCAGTCTGGCTCGCTCAGAGAGCGTGACCTTCTTGAGTGCCAGCGTGTAAGGGAGCAGCTTGAGCCGGTGCGTTTCCAGTCGTTGCATGAGATGTCCTCACTTCCGCGCTTCCTTTTATTTACCAGTTTCTTCAGGCTGCGTTGGGAGCAAAGAACTCCACCAACACGGGAGCAAGCGCTGATGCAGCGTCCTCGTGCGACTGGCCTTCCAGGGTGCGATGCTGTGCATGGGGCATCGCCCTGGCAAGCGCCAGTGCCGTGGTGTGCATAAAGGAAAACTCGCTCGCGGAACCGTCCATAACGAGTGCAGGGACAGTAACGCTGGCTGCTTTCTCCGTGGGGACCGAAGCGTCTTCTCCCATGGCGGCGGCATCGTAGGCCAGCGTGGGGGCGACCGCTTCCCACATCGGCCACAGGGGATACTGCCGCACCCTGTCCAGGTGCTCGGCAGGCATCCCTGTCAGCATCATAAAGAGCCCCAGGGCGTCGCCCCGGCGACCTTGCGCCAGCACGTCCGCAAGCTGCTTTCGGTAGGCCTTCCATGCTTGCCGGGCAGCCTCATCATCATTGTATGGGGCCTCGTCCATGGCCAGTTTCTTGACCTTGTCACCCAGCTTGATAGCCGCCTCCATGGCAAGAGCTGCGCCGGAGGAGATCCCGAACAAGAACGCCGATCCACCCGCTTGGTTGACGAGGGCTTCGATGTCTTCAATTTCCCGCTCCACGGCATACGGTGGTGTATCCGTGCTGTCGCCTCGTCCCCGGCGATCATAGTGCAACACCGTGAAGTGTCCTGCCAGGAGTGGAGCCAATTGCGCCGTCGCCGAGTCCATCGCTCGCTGTTCGAGCGCGCCACCCACCAGGATGAGCGCCGGTCCCTTCCCTAACTGATCGAACGCAATGATGGTGCCGTCGGCCGATCGTACTTTGTTCATAACATCTCCTTTTTCTCAGTAGTAAATCCATTCTGTGACATCGAAAGAACAGGCAGAACTTTTCCCACGGTGTTCTCCAATCGTTGTGAATACGGTTCCATCAACAATCTGGTGCTCAGGATTTTTCTTCGTCCAGGGTAGGGGCGCCCCTTGGGTCACCTACTCCAACTAAATGACTCCCGGCTCTTTTTTGGTCTTCTTGGAAGTCCGAGAACGGGTTTCATTGGTTTTATGGGCATACTGTGGCTCGCGGATCCAGACCAGATCGACAGGGA
>VBHI01000456.1 GCA_005881495.1 Chloroflexota bacterium | reverse complement strand
TCCAGTTCATCGAATATCACCAGTCGATGGCGCAGACGGTGCGCCTGGCGGGGCAAATCGAGTATCAATCCTTCGGCGACTGGAAGTGCCCGGTGCTCATCCGCATGAAGGCGGGTGGCGGCGGGGGCGGTCCCATCTCATCCGGGGCCGGCGGCGGCGGCTTCGGGCATTCACACTCGGGCGAGCATTGGTTCACGGACATCCCCGGGCTGATCGTGCTCTGCCCCAGCACGCCGTATGACGCCAAGGGCCTGCTGATCGAAGCTTCACGCACCGAGTCGCCCGTGATCTACCTGGAGCGGGGTCGGCTCTATCGCTCGGCACCGCCAAAGGATCGGCAAGGCAATGTCATCGGGCCAGTGGAAGCACTCTGGCAGGTGCCGGAAGGCTACTATACCGTCCCGATGCGCAAAGCGCGCCGCATCCGCATCGGCTCGGGCTACCTGACCGGGGCCATCGTGACGTGGGGGACGATGATGCTCGAAGCAGCCATCGCTGCCACCAATGTGGTAGTACAATATGGAGGAGCCTTC
>VBHI01000455.1 GCA_005881495.1 Chloroflexota bacterium | reverse complement strand
CAGCAGCGGTGCGCGAAGCCAACCGCGCGGTGGTCGTGACCGAGGAGCCCGACTACACGACCTTTGGTCGCCACGTCCATTCCTGGATTGTGCAGCACCACTTCGATGATATGGATCTGCCTGCTGCCTTTCTCTGTGGCAAGGGGAACATCCCCTCGGTACCCTATAACGGGCCAGAGGAAATGGCGTTCTATCCGACCTCCAAGGATATTGAGGCAGTGCTGATCAACTTTGCAACGGCCTAGTGCAAAATCAACAGAGTTGATAGGGAATGGGGTGCGGGGGGCAATGCCCCCTGCCGGGGCGAGGGGTGTCCTCGCCTCTTTCCCTCTTTTCCCAAAAAGGTGAGGTGGTAATGCACCAGGGCAGAGATAGAATAGCTTAGAGGCCCGATGGAACGGGTCTGTTCAACGTGCAGGAGAAGGTCATGGCAAGTAATCAGTATGATGTGGCAGTGATCGGTGCGGGTCCTGGTGGCTATGTCGCCGCGATCCGCGCCGCCCAACTGGGAGCCAGGGTCGCCATTGTCGAGAAACAGTATTTAGGCGGCACCTGTCTCAACGTGGGCTGTATCCCCTCCAAGGCGATGTTGCATATTGCCGAGGTGATGCATAGCGTGGCCTCGATGGGAGAACTGGGGATCGAATTTCCACAGCCACCGACGTTTGACATGCACAAGGCCGTCGCCTTTACCGACAGCGTGGTCAAGCGCATGACTGGCGGCATTGGGGTGTTGATGAAGGGCAACCGTATTGAGGTGTTCGATGGACTGGGGACCGTTGATGCCTCGCGTAACGTGACCGTCACCAGGAGTGAAAGTACCAAGAGTGATGGGTCGCCACAACAATTCAGTGCCGAGAAGATCATACTCGCCACCGGTTCTGTCCCGCTCTTGCCCCCGTTTCCCGGTATTGACGGGCGCAACGTGATCAATAGCGATACCTGCTGGCACCTGCCCAAGCTGCCAGAAAGTATCATCTGTGTGGGTGGAGGCGTCATCGGCGTCGAACTGGCGTGCATGTTCAATGGCATCGGCTCCCAGGTCACGATTGTCGAAATGCTGCCGAGCGTCATGGCCCCGGTGGATGACGAGGTACGCAATCTCCTCGTGCGTTCGCTGAGCAAGCGCGGCATCACCATTGCCACGAATGCGAAAGTGGAGTCTATCACCGACGAGGGCAACCTGAAGAAAGTGACGGCCAGTACGCCGAAGGGGGAGCAGAGCATCAGCGGGGAGTATGTGCTGATAGCGGTCAGCCGGCGCGCCAACACCAGTGGACTGGAACAGCTCATGGAGCAGGGACTCGACAACGACCGGGGCCGCGTGCGCGCCAACGAGCGGATGGAGACGAACTTGCCAGGCATCTATGCCATCGGCGACCTGGTGCATGGCGCTGGCCTGGCGCACGTCGCCTCGACCGAGGGGGAAGTGGCGGCTGACAACGCCATGGGCCATTCCGCGAGGATGGATTATGATGTTGTCCCCAACCCCATCTATACTTTCCCGGAGATCGCCTTTGTGGGCCTGACCGAGGCACAGGCAAAAGAGCACTATTCTGACGTGCGTGTCGAGCGCTTCCCCTGGGTTGCGAATGGCAAGGCTGTAGGCAGCGCCAATACGGAGGGGTTCACCAAAGTCATCCTGGGCAAGCACAAC
>VBHI01000454.1 GCA_005881495.1 Chloroflexota bacterium | reverse complement strand
GGAAACACGTAAAAGAAGAGGATGAGGCAGAGGAAGCCGAGAAAGCTCATGACAGAGGCCGGGAACCACCAGGGCGATGGAAGGGTGCTAATAAAGCCATTATTGAACACAATTGGAAAGAGTCCCAGGGTGACGGCGGCGAGGAGCGCCATACGGTCGTCCGACTTGCGCCAGAAGAGGAAGGCCGCGACCAGCCAGTACCCAAAGGAAAGAATACTATCGCGAACGATGGTGTAGATACCAAGGCCGGGCCCTTGAATTGTTTGCACGACGACGGGTCCATAAATATGGCAAGTAGCGGTTGTGCCCATACAGTAGTGATTCGCAATGTACGATAGGACGCTGGCAACATAGAGTTCCACGGACACCACACACAAGGTCAGACACACGAGCCGCGCAAGCACAAGCCAGTATCCATGCAAGCGCGTTTCCGTCTCGCTATGTGGCTCGAAGGTTTCGGCAAGGGGAGCCGATGCAGGGGAATGGTTCATTGCTGTCCTCGCTTCGACGTGCTGGATACATCCGCACTCTACCCCTCGATCAATCGGGGGTACGTGCTCAATAAATTGGCACTCTACACTGGCTACTCTGTTTTCTCTGAGGAACCGGGCGACACCAGGCCGGTGCGGATGGCGTAGAGCGTAGCCTGGGTGCGGCTCTGCACCCCCAGTTTCGAGAGGATCTTGCTCACGTGCGTCTTAATGGTCTTCTCCGTATTGTGCAGGCTGTGGGCGATTTGCTTGTTGGATTGTCCCTGGGCCAACAGTCGCAGCACCTCGGTCTCGGGCAATTCGTGCCGGATCGCAGCAGTGGCGGCAATGCCATCCATCCCCGGCATCAGCAGGTCCATCAGCACCACGTCAGGCGTGAGCTCTCGCGCCAGGGTCAGCGCCTGGGCGCCGTCTGCCGCCTCAGCGACCACTTCCAAGTCAGAATCAAACGAGAGAAACGTCCGGAGCCCTTTGCGCACGACGGTATGGTCGTCCACGAGCAAGATGCGAATCGTCATAGGCTCCTCCTTTTGGAAGCGCTTTTTGCGCTTACTAAAGTTGTAGAGAAAATGCATCCTTTGCCAGATGCGTTTGGCGTTGCCGGAACCTATACTTGCTCTAGCTTGATAGTCATCACTGCAACGCTGCTGCGAGGAGTCAGGAATGTGAGGTGTGTCCATCATAGCTGACCTGATGGATGAGTAGCGCTACATTACGGAAATGAATAGCTCCGTTTCCTATTGTACCATACCGGTTCTGCTTCTGGAACCGTCAGAAACAGGTGAGGGCTGCCGACGTGGGGCTGATAGATCCTTCGCTATCGCTCAGGATGACATGCAAGGAGTCAGAAACAGGAGGGGGCAGCATCTTGCCCCTCCATTCGCCTCTCCGCCAACAACAGCAGAAGGTGGCTAGAACAACCGATGTTCACGCTCCGCAGGAGCGCAGGAGCATCAGCTAAGAAAGGATAAAAACGATGTCAGAAACGAAAACACTGTCAAATCAACAAGTTGCTCACGATGGCCAGACCGAAGCCTGGCGAGCTGGTCCGTCGTTCCACGAGGCAGAGATTGGCGCCACGATCCCCTCGCAACCGTCACGCGGCAGGCAGACCCTGCGCTTCCTGCGGCATTTCGGCGAGATGGTCCTGGCTATGCTGTTGGGGATGGCCATGTTCGACGTGGTGATTGGCGCGATCCTCGTTCCCCTGGGGTTGGCCTCCCTGTTAGGCTCTCCGGAGGCCTCGGCCCTGGCGATGGCGGTCGCGATGACGGTGCCCATGGTGGCGTGGATGCGCATCCGCAAGCATGCCTGGCGGCTCAATGCGGAGATGGCGGGGGCGATGATCGTGCCTACCGTCTTGCTGATCGGCGGAAGTCGGCTGGGTCTGCTGCCGCCCACGAGCGTGATGCTGGGAACGCACCTGCTGATGCTGCCGGCCATGCTCGCCGTCATGCTCTATCGCTGGCGCGACTATACCTGTCACTAACCGCCCTGTGCCGGGTGGTCCCGCGCGACGCGTCGTCGTGATGCTGAGCATCCATGACGACGCGCAGACACGAGGACGGGCGCAGGAGGCCCTTGCGGTCAATACATCTCACTTAAGCAGATTTGAGAGTCAAACAAAGTACGTGCGCGCGCTGGCGCGACCCCGCGGCCCTGCCCAGGTTGACCGCAAGGGTCAACCCTACTATACACGGTGCGATGCTGCGCATCGTACGCGCGGCCGAGGGGTGGTCCGATGAGGGGTGGTCGGATATAGTAGGGTTGACCCTTGCGGTCAACCTTGGGGGGCTTGCGGTCAATACATCTCACTTAAGCAGATTTGAGAGTCAAACAAAGTACATGCGCACACTCAAATTGCTGATTTTACCTCTGCCATAAAAGGGTCTAAATCCCTTAAGTGAGATGTATTGGCCCTTGCGGTCGCACACGTATGTACATTGCCACAAGATGGCAGAAAGAAGAAAACAAATGGGGATCTTTTCACAACGCAAACAGACAAAGCGATCAGGGCTCCAAGCGAAGCCTCCCCCCAGAGGCGAAGCACCTGATCACCCAGCTCTTCCGAAGAGGAGAAAGACGGTGTGGCGGCGCACCCGGCGCGTCCTGCTCATAGTCGCCCTCGTCATAGCAGGCCTTTCCTTGACAGGGGTTCTCTATCAAACCATCGCGAGCGCAGTTGATGCCTCCAGCTACCCAGCCCCTGGGAGGCTCATCGATGTGGGGGGCTACCGCTTGCACCTCTACTGTACCGGGACGGGGCGTCCCGGAAGTCCGACGGTCATCCTGGATGAGGGACAAGCAAGGACGTCCCTGGGGTGGAGCAAGGTCCAACCGGGGGTGGCCTCCTTTACGCGCGTGTGCTCCTACGACCGCGCAGGCTATGGCTGGAGCGACACGGGTCCCCTGCCGCGCACGGCTGGGCGCATGGTCACCGAATTGCACACGCTCCTGGCCAGGGCTGGCGTCGCGGGTCCCTATGTCCTGGTGGGGCACTCCTATGGGGGGCTGATCATGCAGCTCTACACCTATACCTACCCACAGCAGGTGGCAGGCCTTGTGCTCGTCGACTCCGTGCATGCAGATCAACT
>VBHI01000453.1 GCA_005881495.1 Chloroflexota bacterium | reverse complement strand
GCCTTTATCCTGCTCAACATGCCTGCTCTCACGAACTTGCACCATCCTGACCGCAGCGCAGATGCCAGCGCGGTAGCAGACTTGCTCTGGTTCCCAACCGGCGGAGGGAAGACCGAAGCCTATCTCGGCCTGACAGCCTACACCCTTGCCATCCGCCGTCTACAAGGAACTATCGCAGGCCGCTCAGGCGAGGATGGCGTCGCGGTGATCATGCGCTACACCCTGCGCCTGCTCACGCTGCAGCAGTTTCAGCGCGCCGCGGCGCTCATCTGCGCCTGCGAGGTCATTCGCCAGGCAGACCCACAACACACATGGGGCAACACGCCCTTTCGCCTGGGCCTCTGGGTGGGGCAGCGCACGACGCCCAACACGACAGAGCAGAGTGAGGAGTCGAGCAGACAAGATCGCGGCTTCTACCAGCGCGGCAGCACCGTCGGTGGTGTCGGTTCCCCGCGCCAGTTGACCAACTGCCCGTGGTGCGGTTCCCCCATCGATGCTGGCCGGGATATCAAGATCGAGCCCTTCGCCAAGGGGCGTGGGCGCACCTTTGTCTACTGTGGTGATCCCCTCGGTCGCTGCGCCTTCAGTCGTAGGAACGCGCCCGAAGGCTTGCCGGTACTGGTTGTGGACGAGGAGATCTACCGCTGCTTGCCATCGCTGCTCATCGCCACCGTCGATAAATTTGCCCAGATGCCCTGGAATGGGGCGACGCAAATGCTCTTTGGCCAGGTGGACAAGAAATGCACGCGGCATGGCTTTCACTGCCCGGATCTTGAGGACAAAGACCAGCATCGTACCGTGGGGAGCTTCCCAGCTGCGCGGTCAGTACCTCACCGCTCATTGAGGCCGCCCGACTTGATTATCCAGGACGAATTGCACCTCATCTCTGGACCGCTGGGCACGCTGGTGGCCCTCTACGAGTCGGTCGTGGATCGCCTCTCGACCTGGGAGGTGGACGGCAAGCACGTACGCCCCAAGGTTATCGCCGCTACAGCAACGATCCGGCGTGCTGCCCAGCAGGTGGAAGCGCTCTTCATGCGCCAGGTCAACGTCTTTCCCCCACAGGGCCTGGATGTGACCGACAATTTCTTTGCCCGCCAGCGCGAACCCTCAGACGCGTCTCCTGGTCGACGCTACCTGGGCATCTGTGCCAGCGGGCGTCGTCTCAAGGCCGCGATGATTCGCGTCTACGTCGCCTATCTTTCAGCCGGTCAGTATCTCTACCAGCGCTATGGTCAGGCCACTGATCCCTGGATGACGCTCGTGGGCTACTTCAATTCCATGAACGAACTGGGAGGTATGCGCCGTCTTGTAGAAGATGATGTGCGTTCTCGCTTGAACAAAATGGACCAGCGCGGCCTGTCCAGGCGTAACTCACCTATGCTGGAGGAACTCACGTCCCGCAAAAGCTCCACGGACATACCGGAGGTGCTGGACAAGCTAGAAAGAGTCTTTGACCCGGCCAGAGATGCAACATCGCCACGGCCAGTGGATGTGTTGCTGGCAACGAATATGATCTCCGTAGGAGTAGATGTCAAGCGCCTGGGTTTGATGGTTGTGGCGGGCCAACCCAAAACAACGGCGGAATATATCCAGGCCAGTAGCCGCGTCGGGCGCAATGCTCCTGGCCTGGTCTGCATCGTTTTCAACTGGGCGCGCCCGCGTGACCTGTCCCACTACGAGCAATTTGAACACTACCACGCGACATTCTACCAGCAGGTGGAGGCGCTATCGGTGACACCTTTCGCCCCGCGAGCGATTGATCGAGGTCTGGCGGCCCTGCTGGTCAGCTATGTGCGCCTGCTCGGATCGGAGTTTAATGAGAACAGCCAGGCAGGGAAAGTAGTGGGGAGTCATCCCTACTTTCTCGCCGCTATCAGTGAGCTTTCCCAGCGTGCGCTGGTCGTCACCGGCAGCCGTGAGGTGGAAGCAACTGTACGCCAGGCCCTGGAAGATCTGCGGAGCTACTGGCTGAACGTGACGCGCTCGAACGTCGGCACGCAGCTTGGTTATAGGACGCGCAAGGATGGGCATACTATCGGCCTGCTGCGCCAACCTGGGCAGGGCGAC
>VBHI01000452.1 GCA_005881495.1 Chloroflexota bacterium | reverse complement strand
CCCCGCGCCTTTAGGCCGGGGAGTAGTCACACTATCCAGTGCCCAGTCAGGAACTGCATGAGCAGGAAGAAGAGTCCGGTACCTGCGAGCATAAGATAGGTCATGTGAAACATCCTGTTCTTGCCGACATCTGCCAGTATAATAAAGCCAGGGAAGAGTTCTAGCATGAAACGCGGCAGGGACACCAGTGGGTAGAGGTTGGTGACAGGCGAGAGCAGGAAGAAGAAATAGAGAATTGCCGCGTACAGGCCATAGGACAACAAACGTCTCGGAAACCTCCACGGCCCCACGAAACTCAGGATAGCCAACGCCAGGAAGAGCAGGACTGGTATCAGGTCAAGCACGTTGCGCAAGGACTGGAAACTCAGATAGCCGCTGTTGTGGGTGATAGAATAGAACGAGCGGACTATGCCGTACCACGGTACTTCCAACTGCCGACTCCAACGCTGCTGCGCGTGGGAGAAGGCCAGCAGATCACCAAACTGCATGTAGCAATACAGGGAAAAGATACCGACCCCCATAGGAATAAGCAAACCGCTTAAAACATTACAGCGGATATTGCGTAATTTGAACTGATGCTGCTGCAAGTATTCGTAGCAGAAGGGGATCAGCAGGAAAATACCGGCTAGGCGCGTGAGTCCGGCGAGGAAACCGAAGAGTCCGGCCAGCCACCAGCAACCATGTCGCATCTGGTAGAAGCTGAGCAGCGAGAGGAACAGGAACAGCGCCTCGTTATAGGCCGCGGCCAGGAAGAAGGCCGTGGGAAAGAGCGAGAGATAGAGAATCGCACGCCATGCCCGTTCTGTATCAAAATCTTCCCGCACCAGGCGATACAGCACAATGAGTGCTCCCAGGCATGCCAGGTCTGAGATGAGCAGTCCGGCGACAAAGGGGCTATGGATAAGCACCATCGCTGCCCGGATGAGTATCGAGTACAATGGGAAGAAGGCCGTCGAATATTTCACGTTATATCCGTGTAAGGGAATACTTATATAGAAGTCTGTATCCCAGCGGTCCCAGGATTGCCACAAGGTGTATAGCGGCTTTGCCTGCGTAGAAAAGTCGCCAACGGTGAAAAGCACTGCGAGACAGGAGATGGCGAAAAAGGCTAAATGGACAGGAATATAGACCGATAGCGCATTCTTAAAATCGACATACCATGATGAGAGCTTATTGGCGAATAATTCGCGCCGGCTCTGCTGAGTCGGCAGCGGGGCATCAACGGTTGTTGATATGACATCAGTTTGCATGTTCGATCCAGAAACTTCTGTCACTTCTAGAATATCCCTTCCGTTTTCTTGCATAACCTTGCCAGTGAGAGTTGGCTTTATTCCTAGCTTTATAGCGAGCAGGCACTATTTACTTGTCGCACATATCCTTGCCAAAAGCGCAGTAGTTGCACAGATGCTTGCCATGAGTTCATGATGCTTCCGTGCAGTTGACGTCATCAGATAGGGGCCATCAATTCGCCTATTGGATGCACTTTCGCACAAGGATATGCGAGAAACAGTGATGGAGGCCCCGAGAAACGCAACAAGGAATGACGGTAGCGAAACGCAGGAGTCATCAACAAGATGGTTCCGTAGCGTCGCGGCTTCACCGTTCCAGATCTCGCGTTCCCTCCTTTTCTCGAGGGTCGGAACTAATTCCTATCAAGCAAGCGATGATGTCAGGACTTGACAACAGGAACACTTGCAGGCACAGTAAGAAAAAAGCGTTCACGTACTTACCCTGCAAGGAGTCCGACGTGATTATACCAGACTCGACGACGTTTGACCAGCGTACCATGACCTTGGGGTGTATGAAAAAGTTGTAGGCAAGCAAGGGAAAAAAGAGTATCCTCATCTGTACAAGAAAAAATCACAGAACAGAGAGGAGACTCAAGGATGGAAACGAATGAGCAGATAAAAAGTGCGCTGAGAAAAACCCTGGAAGACGAATTGGAACAGTTTCTGGTGCAGGTGAGTGAGCTGCCAGAAGGGGATTTGGAGAGGCTGGAAGAGCAGGCAGTGAAGACGAGTGAGACGATGGGAAGGGGCCTGCTGGAAGGAGTCCTGAACAGCCGACTGCGCGAGTAGCGTCCGGAGGTACGCCGAAAGGGCAGTTGCGGACATAGGCAAAGGCTGGTGGGGGAACTTCCGAAAGAGTTGCTGACCCTGCTGGGGAAAGTGACCGTCGTGCGTCCGTATTATCAATGCTTGCCTGCTGGAGACCCAGAGGCGGGCAGAGACTGTACGCATGGGGGTGCAACGCGAGATCAGCTACCTGTGTGGACGCTTGACGTTTGAGGAAGCAGCCGAGAGCTTGTGTCGGCATGTCCCGCTAGGGATGTCAGCACGGCAAGCCCACAGCTTAATGCGCCCGGTGGGCGAAGCGCTGGCCAGTGCAGAAGATCGGCAGGTGAAGAGCTTGCAGGCCCAGGCACAGCAAGCCCGCAGTCAACGGCGGCAGGAGCGGCAGACGAAAGAGATCGAGCGACTCTACATCGAATTGGATGGGGTGCTGGCGCGGATGCGGCGTGGCAGCGTGTCGATGGAGAAAGAGGAACTGCAACCAGGAGCAGCCCGATGGCTCCAAGAAAGAAAAAAAGGTCAGCCTCTTTGGCTATGGCACTGGGGTGGCCGCCTGTACCGACCCCGTGTATGGCGACGTGGTGCTGGCCGAGTACACCCTGCCTTTAATGAAGGCGATGTCACCTATTTTCGCCCGTTGTACCGACAAGTTGTGCTCGCCTTAGGGATGTATCCCACCAACGTGACGGCCGATGCGGCCTTTGACGCCTGGTATGTCTACCAGTGTGCTGCCCTCCATAGCGGCATCGGAGCCGTCCCA
>VBHI01000022.1 GCA_005881495.1 Chloroflexota bacterium | reverse complement strand
GGTGCTATACTACAGGTACTCCCCAACAGGAGTTGGCGGGCAATAAAAACGAAAGCCTTGGGCATGGACATCTATAGAACACGGCGGGGAGCAAACAGCATCCTCGTCAACACTTCCGAGTTGATAGACCTCTCGCTTGAAGATATGCAATACGCGGCAGAAAACGGGTTAGTCTTAACCACAAAAAAAGCCCAATGGTGGAAATAAAAGGCATGATCAAACAGGTTGGCGCAATGCAGTATGTTTTGGCGAGATAACTAGAAGAGCAGAGATGATTCACCTCGATCACATCCTTGAAGCGACAAGCGGCGTTCTCCTCTACACTGGCAAACAGAATCACTTTGATGCGTTCTGCCATGACACGCGACAACTCATTCCGGGGGAGATGTTTGTGGCAGTATGTGGAGAGCAGGGAGATGGGCATGATTACCTGCTGGACGCGATACAACGTGGAGCAGCAGGTTTGCTGGTAGAGACACACATCATGGAATCCCTCCCGCAAGATACTCGAACTTCATTGGAACGAGCAGGCGTCGCGACTATCGCGGTAGCAGACACTCGTATAGCTCTGCAAAACTATGCCAGCTTTATCTTGCGACTCTGGCATCCCACAATCATAGCCGTGACTGGTAGTACAGGTAAAACAAGTACAAAAGAAGCCATTGCCGCAGTGCTCGCAAGCAATTTCGCCACCTTCAAAAGCTGGCAGAACTACAACGACCTGCTTGGACTGCCTCTCTCGCTTGGCCGTCTCGAAGATCGTCACGAATTCGCGGTATTGGAATTGAGCTGTGACCATCCAGGTGAAATCAGCGATCTCTGTCGTATTACTCGACCCGATATTGGCGTCCTGACGAACATCAGCCCGACGCAACTGCAGTTTTTTGGTACTGTTGAACGCCTCGCTGCTGAATTGGGTACATTGCTCGCTGCACTCCCTGTAGATGGACTGGCGATCGTCAATGGTGATGATGAACTCATACGCTCTTTAACAGCAGCATGTGTCGCATCAGTTACTCCCTTTACACCTTCAACAGTGCGAGAGGTACAGGTGGGATGGACAGTATCCTGTGTTTTACCTGAGACGTGCGAAGGCACAAACACAGAGCGCCAGGTTCCCCTTTCGTCCCGCCTTATCGGTAGGCATTTTGTGACAACGATACTCGCTGCCTATTATGTGGGAAGACATTGCGGCTTGAAGGATGAGGAGATACAGCATGCATTGGCGCCTTTGCATTCCCTCCCTGGAAGGTTGCATACCCTGCCAGGGCTGTACTCTACGACGCTCCTGGACGATACGCACAATGCCAGTCCCGCCTCGATGATTGCCGGATTGGAGGCGCTCAGAGAACTTCCAACGGATTATCGTATTGCGGTACTCGGCGACATGTTGCGTTTAGGCAATTACGAGGAAGAGGCGCATCGCGCTGTAGGGCGAAAAGCGGCGGCATGTGTCGATTATCTGATTACTCGCGGAGAACGGGCAGCCCTCATTGCCGAAGCCGCGCAGGAGGCAGGACTTGCGACAGAGCGAGTGATTGTCACTTCAACACATGAAGATGCAGCAAAGGCTGCGCGCGCCATTATGAATTTACCAGGTGAAAACTCTTGCCACACTGAGTCGCACACGAAGGCCATTGTGCTGATCAAAGGTTCTGAGGAGACACGCATGGAGCGGGTAACCGAGATGATCATGGCTGAACCAGCGCACGCTCCAGAATTACTGGCGCGCCAGACGCCCGGCTGGAAACAGATTGTGGTCATGCGCGCGGATCGTCCTACCTGGGTTGAGATCGATCTGAGCGCTATTGCGAACAATACCCGGCAGATCAAAGCGCTGCTAGGACCTCGGGTGCGCATTTTAGCTAGCCTCAAGGCCGATGCTTACGGCCATGGCGTGGTCAAAGTGGCCCGTACCGTTCTGCATAATGGTGCAAGTATGTTGGGGGTGGCAACGGTGAGCGAGGCCAGGCCCTTGCGCGAGGCAGGGATCGCTGCCCCCATTCTTGTCTTTGGCTATGTGCCACCCTGGCAAATGCGCGAAGCCGTCCGTTTAGACCTGGCAGTTACCCTCTATTCAGTAGAATCTGCTCAGGCGCTCTCCCGTGCAGCCCTTGCCCTCAAACAGAGCGCCAAAGTTCATATCAAAATCGATACTGGTATGGGGCGTTTAGGTATACGAGCAGAGCAGGTCGACGAGGTTCTGGCGCTTGTGCGCGAGATTCTCGCATTGCCGGGCCTTGAAATGGAGGGTATTTTTACCCATTTTGCCTTGGCTGATACACAAGATCAGGCGCACATGTATCTACAACTTGCGCGCTTCCGGGAAGTAGTAGGCACATTAGAAGAACTTGGCCTGCGACCACCTCTTGTCCATGCGGCCAACAGCGCGGCATTGTTGAGCCTCCCCGAGTCGCATTTCGACATGGTCCGACCAGGGATCGCCCTTTATGGACTTGACCCATCGGAAGAGGTGCCCATCCCGGAGAGTTTTCGTCCTGCGCTCTCATTTAAAACCCAGGTGTCACAGGTCAAAGTTATACCGGCGGGAGAGTGTATTAGTTATGGCTGTACCTATGTAACAGAGACACCTACACGCGTAGCCGCCCTACCTGTCGGTTATGCGGACGGTTTCAGGCGAGCGCCTACAAACTGGGGGAGTGTATTACTTCACGGACAAGCAGCGCCCATCCTAGGGCGTGTTTGTATGGATCAATGCATCATCGATGTTACGCATATACCTCAAACACGTGTTGGGGATGAAGTGGTACTGATTGGACGACAGGGGCAGGCATCGTTGACCGCGGAAATAGTTGCCCAGCGCCTGGGTACCAGTAACTACGAGGTTGTCTCAGCCATTCTTGCCCGTGTGCCGCGGGTGGATTAATATCCACGGGACTTAACACAGCTAGTACAAAAACCCCTTTTCCTCCAATAGAGGACAAAAGACGCGGGAACTTGTGATGATACCAGGTGAAATGGCGAAAAATACTTCATCAGAAACAACACCTTCTGGGCAAAACCCTTGCTCCGCAGTAATAATTGCTAATCCAGCTTCGGGTGGCTATATACAACATGCGCGCCAGGTAGAAGAAGCGCTGACCTTCTTGCGCGAAGCAGGATGGAAGGTCGAACTACGGTTGACGAGGGAAGCTGGTGATGCCAGCCGCCTGGTACGTCAGGCTGTTGCGCAGAAGATCAATGTAGTCATCGCGGCAGGTGGTGATGGTACTATTAATGAGATTATCCAGGAACTGGCCGGCAGCGAAACTGCATTAGGTGTTCTCCCCTTCGGCACCGTCAATGTGTGGGCAAGAGAAACAAGTATTCCGCTGGATATAAGCGGTGCGCGAGAAGTGTTGCTCAATGGCGTGCGGCGCCATGTTGACCTGGGCAAAGTGAATGATCGGTATTTCCTGCTGATGGCTGGTATTGGTTTTGATGCCGATGTGGCAAACGCCATCGAGAAAAAACCTATCAAACGCCTGGGTGTGCTGGGTTATCTGCTTGTTGGAGCGTGGCTTGGGCTTGGTTACGAGAGTTTTCGCGTTCATTTAACCATCGATGGCCGAATGAAAAAGAGAAACGCTCTGCAAATTGTTGTCGGCAATACCCGGCTCTATGCTGGCGCCATTAAATATACATGGAACGCAAAGTGTGACGATGGGTTACTGGATATATGCGTTGTGCGCAGACGGAGTATGTTGGGTCGGATCGAGGTGCTCCTGGATTTTTTATTCTATCGTGAACAGCGCCAGCGGTGGGTCAGTTATGAAAAATGCAAGGCGCTGGAAGTGCGTACACGGAAGCCGATTGCAATCCAGGTAGACGGCGATCCATTCGGGTACACACCGGCCCGCTTCACCATTGCTCCACAAGCACTCAAAGTGATTGTGCCCCGGCAGGCGCCACCAGAATTATTTTCGTAGGAGCAGCCGGGCCGTACCATGTGGGCTATAACTGCTGCGAGCAGTAAGCCTCTCGATTGCTCATCGCCTGTAGTGAAAGGCGATATTGACGACCATAATGGTGAGACAAATCAGGCCTAATGCAATCAGCGCGCCACTAAAGATGCCGGCACCTAATGTCCCCAAAGTGATGGCAGTTAAAGGAACAAGCATGACCACTGAGACGATGGCTAGAGCGAGGCGCATTCCCGCCGGAGCATTACTGCTCCAGGACCCCTGTTGTGAAATTTTCTGCCCTGTATAAGTTCCAGTAAAGGGGTCTCTATAGCCGCTTCCGTAGTTATCCAAACGAGGTTCCTGCTGTTGACGATTGCCTTCATCATAATCCATTCTTTGTTGCGACATCGCGGGTTACTCCTTCAAACTCAACGCATACAATCAATACCTCTGGCTCAATCACCTTACATACGAATAAATGTGGGGGGAGTTGCATTGGTTCTATATACAAACACACAATACAAACACACAGAACAGTTACAAAAACAGGCAACAGGTTCTCAGAACGGGAAAAAGGACATGTCCTTCCTGCTCACGCATCCAAATTCAGCGATCTATGAGTACGCACTGCGTCAAGTGCTTCGAGTACCTGCAAGATATCCTGGCAGACATCGACCATTATCTGTGGTAACCAATCCTCCGGGCGAGGGTTATCGGCAACAACCTCATTTTCCTCGTTATCGTCATCCATTTCGCGCCGGCGCCGCCTGCTTACCCGTTCTTGGTGAGAGTGGTGATCATCATGAAGGCCATGCATCCCCTCGGGATGCCAGATGGGAAGTTCTACCCGTTGTTGCAGCGTGAGTACCTCTGGCTGCAGACGGTTTTCATGCAAAGCCATAGTGATACCAGGGCGTGTCTCAATTGCACGGCTACTGTGCTCGCTTGCGCGCAACTTGAGCATCTGGGTGAGTGAGAGTAAAACTAACTCTGAGAGTGATGCACCTGTCCCATTTAAAACTAAACTATACGAGAGGTCAACGACAAGAGGTGGAATATCTCGTGTATGCAAATGTGGGCAATCATCTTCGGGCTCATGGAAGAAATCACAAACACCGGCGGGACCATCTAGTGAGAGGGATGTATCCAGAGCGCCCCAGGTGAACGAAAATGTACAGGTACTGCGATGTTCCGCTTCTTCGCAACTTCCAGCATGGCAAGTACAGGCAAATTCGCGTTCAAGTGAACGTGAGTTTATCCAATATTCGGGATGTGTCGTGAGCGCGGCACTCTCCGCTGCCTTCAGGAAACACCCGGTTACGTCTTCATATGTTAACATTTGAATATCATCTTCGCCCTTGGGGGCCCCTTGATCAGAATCTCGGGGGTCTTTGGTTGGTTTGCTCTGCCAAAGCCAGAAAAAAATCCACAATCCTGAACAGATGGCCTCATCCCTGCATCTTGCGTGTAGTTCACTAAAACATGGGCTTAATTGAAAGGATGATATAGCTAGTCACTCCACCAGGGGTAGATACGTTGACCACGTCACCTTCCTTATGTCCAATAAGCGCTTTGCCCACTGGCGATTGGTCGGAGATCAAGCCGGCTTTCGGCTCGGCTTCAAAAGTTTCGACAATCTTGAAGTCTCGAGTCGCGCCACTCTCGGTCTCTACGCGCACCTGCATGCCGATACGAACAACAAGCGGTCCTTCTACGGTGTTATGCATGTCCGGTGTCATAATCTCTGAGAGCGCAAGCAATGCCTCTAACTCATTAATCTCCCCTTCGAGTTTAGCCTGGTCGTGTTTAGCCTCTTCATATGCGCTGCTTTCGCTAATATCACCAGCTTCTTTAGCGTCATGAATATAATCAGCAACCTCTTTGCGTTTGACGGTGCGCAGGTATTCCAGGCGCTCTTGTTTCTTTGCGAAGCCCTCGGGCGTCAAACGATACACTTTGCGCTCTGTTTTTGCATCACTCTGTCCACCAATGCTCATTCAAAAATCCTCCCTAATGTTGAGGCACTTGATCTGTTGTTAGCCTCTTACAATCCAGTGTCTACCGATATCTATGTGTTCCTGGCATCCTCTTATCTTGAAGCCGAATACTCTCCCTCGCCCTTTTGTGAGCGACTCTGCACGTTAGTTGGGAGAGCGAACGGGGCATTTGACAGCAATCAGTGACTCAGAAGATGACATTATTGGTTACCGTCTGGCCAGTTTTGATTGAGGCAACAACTTCCGCGTAGCGGGCGACGACGATACGCAGGTCTCAATTTGTATGCAAGGAATTATACGGTGCAAAGTGCCGCGCGTCAAGTGCAAAAATACACAAAGCTCATAACAAAATATTTCAAAGGCGACCAGCGCGGTATTGTCCTGCTCCGCAAACAGAGCACGTTCCCCTCAGCGCAGGTTGGCCATTCTTCGCCGTGACTTCCTGGACGTTCTGCATGATCGTCTTCTTTTTGCACCTGGCGCAATACGACTCTATCTTTGTAGTTTCCATAGCCGTCTGCTTATAAAGCGTATCAATTTGCTGAGCTACAGCTGGGGCGTTACTTTTCTCTGCAGCTACATTCTCCCCGATTGCTAGCGTGGTTTTTCTGCTTGGAGTGTCAGTAGTATCTGCATTCCCAGGCATTGTCTTCGTTGCTTTTGCTTTCCTTGCCTCTGTCCATTCTCGTATATTTTCAACAACCTTGCCTGGAAAATCCTCCTGTACAGTCACCCCTGCATCCTGTATGAGAGCTATCTCCGCCTGTTTGGGCATATAGTGCTGACTGGAGAGGGACCAGGTATTGTGCAATGCCCTGGCTCCCCAGATAATGAACGTGGGTTGTTGCAACGAATCAAATTCCTGTGAAGCATTTACCGACAAGTTGCCTGCAAGCAGGGCTAACGGGGCATGTTCAGCGCCAAATTGGTGCGTGGTCGCGTAGAGATAGTCAACATCAGCTCCTGGAAACTGACCTTGTGGTGGCGTTCGTTTCAGACGCATAGCCAGGCGCAGCGCGAGGCGTAGCGTGATCAGCGGGTAGAGGAAGAAACTTACTCCTGGCAGTTTGATCAGCACTGTTGGTGGCCGCCAGCGTGGCTGCTCATCTCCAAACAACGCCAACGGCGAGATGAGAATCAACTGTTCACATAGATCTGGGAAGCGCTTCGCTACGATCACCGCATAATTGCAACTTAAGCCACTGGCAAGTATTGTTGCAGGGCCTTGTACCACCTCAGCCAGAAAATCATGACAGAAGTCGATATACATTTCGGCAGAATAGTTTCTATTTGGGCGATCCGATAAACCAAAACCAAGCAGATCAGGAGCGTAGACATGATACTTTTGGGCCAATGCTCCCATCACTTTCCGCATCTCATACGCCGATGCGCCAATGGCAGGAGCATGAAGAAGTACTAATGGCGGCGCCTTTTCATCACCAAGCGTTTTATAGAATATATGGCCTTGCTTCCAACGATAAATATGGCTTTCTCCAGGCAATATACTTTCTAATGGTTGAGGGGTATTTAAACTGTGGAGTAGGGCAATGATCGTTGCAGCAACAAGTGTGCAGAGGGCGCTCAGACCAAGCAATTCTAAAATTTTTAATGGGCGTTGCAAAATTTTACGCATAATCTTCCTCCTCGTCGGTTGTAGTATAGCATGGTTACTGAAGTGGACGCCATACGTTATGCAAACTACGGTGTGCCAAATGAATGTTTCTTTGGCATGCCGTTTGGAAAAAGAACGAGTGTAATGACCTGTTTGTCTTTACCGGAGTACCAGCGGTTTCTGATCTCTTCCTTTGTATATATGTGTGTATATATGTGATATTGTATATGTAATAGAGGAAAAGTTTCACTGGGAGCACTATGCGAATCATCTATGACCTGGACGAAATGACCGAAACTGCCCGTGGCTGGCTAGCGGGTGGCTCTGTTGGTTTTGTTCCCACTATGGGGTATCTTCATCATGGACATGTAGCGCTTATGCAGGCGGCACATCGAGATTGCGAAGTTAGCGTTGCCAGTATTTTTGTCAATCCAATACAATTTGAAGAGTATGAAGAGCTTATACGCTATCCACGCGACCTCCCAAGGGACCTGCAATTGTTAAGCAATGCCATGATCGATGTTGTCTTTATCCCGCGGGCCGCAGATCTTTATCCTCCTGATTTTGCTACGTATGTCACACCATCAAATTCCCCATGGACAATGCAACTGGTAAAAGGGGTCGGCAGCCTGATATACAATCGCGGCGTTGCCACGGTAACAACCAAACTATTTCAACTCGTGCGACCGGATGTCGCCTATTACGGTCAGAAAAATGCCCAGCAGGTTGCGATTGTTCGGCAGCTCGTGCGTGATTTGAATATCGATGTGGAGTTGCGTATTCAACCAACCATTCGTGAAAGCAACGGCCTGGCGCTGGGTAGTCGTAACCACTTTCTTACTGCCGCTGAACGCAAGGCCGCGAGCGTCATCTATCGCGCGCTGCTGGCGGGTAAAGCGCTCGTTGACACGAATGTTCGCAATTCCGCTGTTATTGAAAAAGCGATGATCGATCTGCTTGTCACGGAACCTCTTCTAACCCTGGATTACGTGAAAGTCTGCCATCCAGACACGTTGAGCACTTTGGATAGAGTGACACCCGGAACAATGCTTCTTGTTGCGTCGCATATCGGGAAGATTCCTCTCGTCGACAATATCATCTGGCTCGGTGCTACGAACTGGAAATTGTAATGCCTCTTTTTGCGCGTGCGTGCTAGCTTTTTGGTCGAAATGTAACTATAATAGATGAAAAAGCGCTTTCACTAAATCAAAGCTTCAACGAATTAGGAGGCTACAATGCCTATCATAGTTCAGCTTGTCCTGGTAGCAATCATCGCCTATCTTTGGGGATCAATTCCCGCTGGTTATTGGATGGGAAAACTGCTGCGCGGCAAAGACTTTGATATTCGCGACTATGGCAGCCATAAAATAGGCGCTACAAATGTCCTGCGCACACTTGGCAAAGGTCCTGCAGCATTTGTTTTTCTCTTTGATATATCAAAAGGTTTGGGGCCAACACTACTCGCGCTCTATGTGCCATTCCTGTATGCCATGGGTTGGGGCCCGCCCATAGCCGGCCTGGCTACATTACTTGGGCACTGTTTCCCAATTTTTATTGGCTTCAAAGGCGGTCGAGGTGTTCTTACAGCCGCTGGGGCGCTCCTCGTTATTTCTCCTTTTATTAAGTTTCACCACTCTCGTCTGCGGCCTCATTTTTTTCTTTGTAAGTCTGGCTGATCCATCATTTTTTATCCATGTGAGTCTCCAGCAATTGCTCTTTCTGGTCATCGCCCCAACACTGGTGATCATTTTCCATTATGACAACATTGGTCGGTTGCTCTCAGGAACCGAACGAAAGATTGGTCAAAAAGTGCAAATTGTAGAGAAACCTACCCCTGACACCAACAGTTCCTCATCGAATGCACAAGCATGACGCTTGCTATGCTTGTGACGTATTGCTCTCCGGTTCTTTCTGGAAAAGAGGGAGGGCACTGATTATATACTCCGCGCCCGAGAGAACGGTCCATAGTGTCGCAAGAATCAGGCCGACATCGGCAATCAGCAGCAATATTTCACTGAAATTCACTGTCTGGCTGGTAAAATTCAACATTGGTGGGAAGAGGGAGAGCTGGTGGGCCCCCAGACCTTTAGCCAGCAATAATGCACCCATCGCAATCATGGTAATCAGTGTCTTCTGTTTGCCCCACTTACCCGCTGGAATTACCTTCCCTTTTGCTGATGCCATAGAACGCAGCCCCGTCACCAAAAACTCGCGCGCCACGATAATTGCCACGATCCATGCAGGAACAAGCGCAACCTGAACCAGTGCAATCAGAATTATTGCAACGAACACTTTATCGGCGGTCAAGTCTAAGAAAACACCCAATGGCGAAACCAGTTTGTAGCGTCGCGCTAAATAACCATCAAGAAAATCTGTCAATGAGGCAAGGATGAATAATATCGTTGCGATGAGGTATGCCCAGGAAGTGTTGATCAAAACCAGCACGAATATGATGATCGTTGCCAAAATTCGGCTTAAGCTGAGTAAATTAGGGACATTATGCATGGTAAGTACTCACTCCTTATTCTACTGCAGTGCGACGCCAAAGCGCATACGTGCTACTGCTACTGAGTATACTGCCAGCGGCCTGTACTCTTGCGACGTCTGCAGCTGTACGAATAAAACCACCCGCAATAAAAGGGCCTGGCAATAAACGTTGTAGTGTTTGGGCTACTTCAGGAAAAATTATACCGGGGAGAATCTCTACAATGTCGGGAGCTGCGCGTGCAATAGATCGCACTCCGTTGTCTAAGGCCGAGTCATCTAATAAAAGGAGGCGTTGAATTGTCGTTAATCCCTCTGCTCTCCCTGCTGAAACCAGCTGGGAGCGACTGGTGATTATCGCATCAACACCTACTTGCCGCAGGTACTGAATGCCTGCCCGATCCTTGCCAATACCACTCACCAGATCCATGTGTACGACTACTCCTTTCCCACGTTGATGAGCCTCTCTTATAAACGGGGCTATTTGAAAGGCGTCTCCTTTCAGTAAAAACAACAGCAACGCATCGGATTGTAATGCTACCTCCATATCTTCATTGGATTTCATTGCCGCTGCCACTGGAAACTGGTAGGCTAATCGCAAAAACTCTTGCTTAATCATTTTCTTTCACCGGGGGCCATTCAAACCTGAGTGAGCCAGGCTGAGCCAGGGCCATGTAAAAGTCGAGGCAAGTGAGGTTAAGAGACAGGTAATATCACAACATAATCACACTCGTTCTCTCGACTTTTACATGGCCCTGAGGCTGAGCTGTTAGTACTTGACATTTAACCTTCGGTCAAGTATTATCATTATATGCTAACTTCACTTTATTGTATAGTTAGTAGCTGCGGTAACTGGTAAACCACAGCAGTGTGTAGCTTTGAACGATGTTGTCTATGAGAAAGAATACACTGTACCGTTACCAGAGACCTGTATGGACAACTGCATAGGCGTTCAAGGACACTGAAATGATAAGTCCTGAGCCGACCCGTTAATGAGGCTTAGGGCTTTGTTGTTTTTTTACTCCTAAGAGCCAGAGGTGCAGCATGCTTATTCAGTCCAGTAGGTTACTGCTAAAAACTTCGTCGCAGTACAAGATCATACCCATCGTAGAAAGCCGCGTTCAATTTACGCAGGTTTTTGAATCCACACAGGTCAATTCCATCATATTAAGGCATTGTAGTCTCTTCGATTTCATTGGACTGCTTGATGAAGCCCATAAGCGTAAGCTCTCAGTGTATGTCAATGTCGATCATATTGATGGCATACATGCTGACTCTGCCGGTTTGCGCTATCTTGCTGATACTTTGAAAGTAACTGGCATTATTTCCAATAATCCACGTATCTTATCTTTGTGCAAAGACTTCGGTTTAGAGCCGATTCAGCGCATCTATGCAGTGGACTCGACTGGTTTAGAGATGGCTTTAGATTCGGTGGATACACGCTATGTCGATTTGCTCGACGTCTCTCCGGGTTTAGTTACTCCTTATATAAATGCACAGTTGCCGTTACCCTTTATTGCCTCAGGCCTGATCCATACGCCTCAACAAGTACAAGCAGTTCTGCAATCCGGTGCGGTAGGTGTAGCAGTCACACGGCCTGAGCTCTGGTTATGATGCGTTACATGGCACAAGCAATGTTTGAATGCTTGCACAGCCACCGCTGTGTAGAGATATTTTTCTTGGTTTGTTGCTAGCTCAGGCATAGACGCCTGCGCCAATTCGATACGTCGTCGTTTTGTACGGACTCGGAGTATTGTACGCAAAAGAAAGAAGGTAAACCATGGCGAAGTATGTGCTTGCCCTGGACCAGGGCACTACCAGTTCGCGCGCGATCGTCTTCGATCATGATGGCGCGATTGTGAGTTCAGCACAGCAGGAGTTTCCGCAAATCTATCCCTCTCCAGGGTTGGTCGAACATGATCCAGAGGCGATCT
Source organism: Chloroflexota bacterium (assembly GCA_005881495.1). The sequence continues at coordinate 2,683 of VBHI01000022.1, read as the reverse complement.
GGTCGAGCCAACTCGCAGTGGCCCGGGAGGCCATGCAAAAGGCCGGAGCCTCAGCCTCAGATATCGCTGCAATAGGCATCACGAATCAACGTGAAACAGCGATTGTTTGGGAGAAATCCACCGGGAAACCGGTATTCAACGCCATCGTCTGGCAAAGTCGCCTGACAGTTCCAATTTGCGATGCCTTGAAGGCGAAAGGCTTCGACAAGGAGATTCGTAATCGCACCGGTTTGGTGACCGACGCCTATTTCTCAGGCACCAAGGTGAAATGGATCCTTGATAACGTTCCTGGAGCGCGAGAAAAGGCGGATCGTGGTGAATTGCTCTTCGGAAATGTAGACACTTTTTTGATGTGGCGCCTCTCAAAGGGGCGAGCCCACGTTACTGATCCCTCCAATGCCTCACGTACGCTTATGTACAATATCTATGAAGGCAAATGGGACGACGTCATTCTGAATGAATTGGGTGTGCCTCACTCCATGTTGCCAACCGTGATGCCTTCCAGCGGTGTCTTTGGTGAATCCGACCCGGAGTTTTTTGGCGGGGCAATCAAAATGGCCGGCGATGCCGGTGATCAGCAGGCCGCTACCTTTGGACAGGCATGTTACGAAGTCGGCATGTCGAAGAACACCTATGGCACCGGCAACTTTATGCTCATGAACACAGGTACCAAAGGTGTTCCCTCGCAAAACGGCCTCCTCACAACTATTGGTTGGCGTCAAGGTGATGGCCCAACCATCTATTGTTTGGAAGGCAGTATCTTCATTACTGGCGCGGCAGTCCAGTGGCTGCGCGATAGCCTGGGGGTCATCAAAACCAGTAGTGATGTTGAGCCGTTAGCTGCGACCGTCCCCGATAATGGTGGCGTGTTCTTCGTCCCTGCCTTTGTCGGCCTGGGAGCTCCCTACTGGGATTCCTACGCTCGCGGCACCATCGTTGGACTGACACGTGGTTCGACCGCTGGCAACATTGCTCGCGCGACCCTCGAATCTATGTGCTATCAGACCCGTGATGTGCTGGAGGCCATGACCGCTGATAGTGGTGTGCATGTGAAGACCTTGCGTGTCGATGGAGGCTCCGTCGTCAATAACCTGCTCATGCAATTCCAGGCTGATATTCTGGGAGTGCCGGTGCAGCGGCCACAGGTTGCTGAGACGACTGCCCTGGGTGCTGCGTACCTCGCTGGCCTGGCGACCGGCTTCTGGGGCAGCGCAGAAGAAGTAGCCGAGCATTGGGCTGTTAACCGCACCTTCGAGCCGCAGATGAGTGCGGATCAGCGCGAAAAGCTCTACGCTGACTGGAAACGCGCCATAGAGCGCTCAATGAAATGGGAGCAGGCCTGATCTATTGGGTAGGGCGCATTCCACAATGCGCCCCTACCGGACTTGTTGTGCGTCTTTTATAGTATGTCTTATTATCATTTTTTGGATTGAGGCGGCAAACTTCCGAGTTCTCCGCCATATCTCCAACACAGAATAGGAGTGAGTATCTATGGCAAGTCAAGCTGTTGCTAAACCTTCAGCGCTGGCCGGCATCTGGGGTGAAATGATCGGAGAGTTCTTTGGCACGATGATCCTGATTCTCTTCGGTGACGGTGTTGTGGCGACTGTTTTCCTCTTTGCTAACATAGGCGCAAACAACGCCGCAACTCCATTTGCGAACGAGTGGATTGTTGTCATCTTTGGGTGGGGTCTCGCCGTTATGCTCGGTATCTACGTCGCTGGAGCTATCAGTGGCGCTCATATCAATCCGGCTGTAACTTTAGGGTTGGCTGCAACCGGCAGACATCCCTGGGGCAAGGTACTTCCCTACTGGGGAGCCCAGGTGCTGGGAGCTTTTGTCGCCGGGGGAATCCTCTACTTTGTCTATCAAGGGGCACTCGTCCATGCTTTGGCGGTGAATAAGCTGACCATTAGCCAGATTGCCCAGCCAGTTACTGGGAATGGTTACGGGTGGATTTTTTACACCTTTCCAAAGGCGTTTGTTGGAACGTTCGGAGCCTTCGGTGACGAATTCTTAGGAACTGCTCTGCTTATGGGCCTGATCCTGGTTATCGTTGATGCGCGGAACCAGCCAGTCCAGTCAAACCTCAACCCGCTGATCATTGGTTTATTGATCGTGGCGATCGGTGCTTCGTTCGGCCTCAATACCGGATATGCCATCAATCCCGCCCGTGACTTTGGCCCGCGCCTGTGGATTGCCCTCGTCAGCGGTGGAGCCAGCTTGTCCGCAGACAATTACTACTTCTGGATCCCCATCGTCGGTCCATTGACAGGAGCTGTCGTTGGCGCCTTTATATACGATTACACCATCGGCAAGGTTTTGGCCGCGAGGATGTTAGGGAAGTCTGGCACTACCGAGACAGTAGGTGAAGCCGTTCGGGAGGTCTCTCCCGAATAGTCTTTAGCGAACACACGAAAGGACGAACATACGGACCCGTCGAAGGATGGCTAGCGTTTTCTTTCGCGGATTCGTATGTTCGTGGTCACCATGCACGCTCTATCTTCAACAGTGCGCATGCACAATCTCAATAAACTGAATAGCGATCGCTTCGATGTGCTCGTAATCGGTGGAGGCCTCACAGGTGCGGGTGTTGCCCTGGATGCTGCTGCTCGTGGGTATAGTGTTGCTCTCGTAGAGAAAGTGGACTTTGCCAGCGGCACGAGCAGCAAATCAACGAAAC
>VBHI01000443.1 GCA_005881495.1 Chloroflexota bacterium | reverse complement strand
GAGTTTTTTACTTTGCATAATTTCGTCCCATGCAGCCGGGTTGGGAAGTATATCGAGTTGACGATGGTTATGACTGTGCGCACCGCACTCTATACCACAGGAACTGATTTCGGCCAATTGTTCCCAGGTGAGCATCAAGCGGCCAGTTTCCTCCTCACGCCGCAACCAGCGACTTGTTCCACCGACAAACGCGGTAGAAACATAAAGTGTGGCTGCAAAGTTGTACTGCGTGAGTACTGGCAAGGCAGCAGTTAAGAAATCAGCAAACCCGTCGTCAAACGTCAAAACGATGGGATGTTCAGGTAGTTCGGTCTCTCTTTGAAATTGTGCTCTTACGTACTGTGTGACGGTTATAGGGGTATATGCTTGCTGGTGAAGATACGCCATCTGTTCAGCAAACAACGCTGGAGAAACCGTGAATTGCCTAAACTTTGAACTGGCATTGCCTGAAATACTATGGTACATAAGAATAGGTACTTTTTTCATTTGAGTATGGGCAAATCTCATAGTGTAATTTCCTGATAGTTCCTATCATCTCAAGACCCAGTTCGAGTGTTGAGAGATGGGGATGCTTCAGAATTGCGACGAATAACTACTCCCGTGACAAATTCCCTTTTAGATTTTGAAATCCGTAAAATAGCGCTGCCTGATAAATAACCAGACGTTGTTACTACTAATCCAGTGATAATGGCCGCTGCTCGCGCGAATCCACCAAGGTCACGATGAAAGAGACCATCAATTAAGCCGCGAATAACTCCTTGTGGCAAGGTTCGGAAAGTGTAGACACGCTCAGATGTAAGGCTGTCTTTTATACCTACATACCGGGATACGAGGGCTTTCGATAGGCCCTCCGAATAGCAGCGAGAAAAGAAGTAGCGCCAGGATGTGCGGCTAGCCGGTACGCGATGAAACACCAAGGCTTCTGGCTGATACAGAAAACCTCTTTGAGGCCAGCACTTACGAGCTCGGATACACAGCTCCGTTTCTTCACAGCCAAGCGGTCTTGTTCCTATGCGCCCAATTTCACTACGGAAACCGCCTACGGTATCGAAAACCTCTCTCCGGAAGGAGATATTAGCGCCAATTGGATTCCGTATCATTTGGGCGGTTTGAGGCATTCCTCGATAAGTGCAACCGACTACCCAGCGAAACTCTTCAGGCAACCAGGCGGGTTCAGTATTCGACCAGAGCGGCAAAACCGGGCCACCGGCACCTAGCACTTGAGGATCAGAGAAGACTTTGTTGAGAAGCCTCAACCAATCTGGTGTTGCCACGGCATCGTCATCAAGGAAAACAATTATATGGCTACTGGATACAGCGATGCCGCTATTCCGTGCATCTGAAAGTCGACTTGCTCCTGTATTCTCTATAACAATCACATCTTGTATTTGATCCTGTACCCGTTTTAGTAAATCAGGATTATGGTCAATTACTATTATTATTTCGGTGGCTGGTAATGTTTGCTGTCGCACCGACTCCACCGCTGAAATGAGATCATTCCGGCTCTAAGACCAATCAAAAGCTGCACCAATGGTCACATGGCAGCATACGTCACAAACTCACCTATAAGGCTGAGAGACAGGGCATGATAGTAGCGCTGCAAGAGGAAAGCTATACCAGCAAAACATGTCCCTGTTGTGGACATCGCCGCAAGTCAGCCGTACAAGGGCGCGTGTTTCGCTGTCCGAAATGCCACTGGACGTATCACAGGGATGGAGTAGGAGCAATCAACATCAGACACAAGTATCGTGGGGACTTTGGTTCCTGCGTAGTTGGGCCTATGGCACGCCCCATCAGCATCCGGTTTGTTGCTGGTGTAGCTCGCTCAGAGAAACGGTCTGAGCGAGAAGCCGCTGGACTTTAGTCCAAGCGGAGTGTCACTAGTCGACTCAATCCGAAGTTACCTGCACTACGTAAGGGTGAAATATCGTGACTACCTCCACCTTTTTTAAACCGCGAGCCTTTGGCAAAATCATTCCCTGCCATAAGTACTTCAACAAAACGTGGTATCTCGTTTGGATCGGCTGAGCCATCTGCGTCTAACATCACGATGATGTCGCCTGTGCAAGCAGCAAAACCCGCTTTCAAGGCATTACCCTTGCCACTACCCGTCTGCTTGACGATTTTGATTGCCGGTAGCAGCCGTTGCGCGATTGCGCAGGTATCATCGACTGATAGTCCATCGACCAGAATTACCTCACTCACGAGAGGCGGAATGTATGGCAATACATATTGAAGATTTTGTGCTTCATTAAGTGCTGGAATAACGACACTTATGAGTGGGTACTGTTGGTGTTCGCGCATTAACCTGACCATGCTTTCCCCTTACTACATGATTTAATCTCATGATTTAATCTATAGATATCGGTTCGGTTGTAGAAAACACCGACGTCTCAATATGCTCTATACAGTAAGGCATACCGGGAAATGACTTTTACTAAATCATGTCAAGATGTCTCAAATTGATTTAAAAGCTTTTACGAGTAATCCTACCGTCGTTATGTATGTTGCGGATTGAGGAATGGTTGAGGAATGGTTAAGAAAATTTGAGCGGGGTTGAGGAATGGTTAAGAAAATTTGAGCGGGGTTGAGAATATCGGGCGTATGAATTAGTTGTTACGGAATTAGAAAAGGGCAGCAGAGCGGTCTTGCCAGAAGGCATCGTAGGTACGTGCGCCTTGCACATGTCCCCGTGATGCTGGAAAAAAGAGAAGAAGTTATTCAATGAGCATAAAGAAGTATATTCCTGTTTTTCTCCATCAGGAAGTATTTTGATTTCTTCTGAGAGAATAGCAGCTACTACCCGAAAAGCCCCTCATAAGCTCATCAATTGAAATACTGCTTGCTTGTTAGGCTACGATGTGGCGTGGACAACGGGGTGATGATGATGGTAATCCATACACATCCTGGATGGGATGGTAGTGTCATCATTGTCAGTCCTCCTGACCTTGATTCTACCACTCCTATCAAGAGTCATTACCTGCATTTGGACAGAAGCATCATTTGAGTTGGGTCTATGAGGGAGATGACTGCTCTGAGAAAGGGCTTTTTCGAGTGTATTCTCTGTACTGCCGAACTGCTCTTGCTCATTGTTACTGATCTTCGATCTTCCACACGCTTTTCCCCTTTTTACCATTACACCGCATACATTCCCTGGAAGCATTTAGATGCGTCAATGCGCAAAAAGCTCATTCCCTGGTGGCTGAAGTCCGGGGTTTTACTATCACAGAGTCGTCAATATCTCCGGTGCGCCATCGGTAACCGCGATGGTATGCTCAAACTGAGCAGAACGCTTGCCATCAGCCGTGCAGACCGTCCAGCGATCCGCTTTCACGCGCGTTTCAGGTCGTCCGGCATTAATCATCGGCTCGACAGTAAACACCGTCCCCGGGCGAAGCTTGAGCGTCGGCCCTTTTTGCGCAAAATGTAATACGAAGGGTTCTTCGTGGAGCGAACGTCCAACTCCATGCCCCGTATATTCTCGCACCGTGGAGAAGCCTTCTTTCTCGCAATATTCCTGGATAGCCGCACCGATATCACCAAGATATTTACCGGGTCGCGCCTGCTCAATACCCAGCTCCATGCAGCGCTTTGCCACATCCAACAGCCGTTGTGACTCGCTATCGATAGTTCCTATAGCAAAAGTCACACATGAATCGCCCACCCAGCCATTGTAGTGTACGCCAATATCGATGCCGATAATATCACCATCGCGCAATCGGTCTTTGTCACTGGGAATGCCATGGCAGATGACATCATTGATGGCAGTACAGATAGTAGCCGGGAAAGGTGGAATAGCCGGGCGTCCATACCGCGCTGGCATTGCTCCATAGCCAATATAACTGGGGATGGCTCCTCTTCTGCGAATATACTCCTCAGCTATCTTGTCGATTTCCGCAGTCGTGACCCCTGGTTTCAGATATGGACGTATCACTTCGTACGTCTCTGCGACAATGCGCCCGGCCTTGCGCAACTGCTCAACCTGTTGCTTCGATTTTATGATAACCATGCTCGTTCGTACCCTTGTCAATAAAAAGCCTTACTCGAATAAAAGAGATACAGCCCGCCGCTTTCCGCTGCTTTGCAATAATCTCCTTTATTTTACCGCATAGACGCAAGCCT
>VBHI01000442.1 GCA_005881495.1 Chloroflexota bacterium | reverse complement strand
CAAAGGGTGTGGTGCATGTACAGGGCGGCTACGCGGTGGGCGTCTATGCCACCACCAAGTTCGTCTTTGACATCAAGCCTGATGACGTGTACTGGTGTACAGCTGATATCGGCTGGGTGACCGGGCACAGCTACATTGTCTACGGCCCCCTGATGGCTGGAGCCACCGGTATTCTCTTCGAGGGCACCCCGACCTATCCAGGCCCCGACCGCTTCTGGAGTGTGGTGGAGAAGTACAAGGCAACCATCCTCTACACGGCCCCGACCGCCATTCGCAGCCTGATGGGCTTTGGCGAGGAGCCCCCGGCCCAGCACGATCTGTCCAGTCTGCGTCTGCTTGGAACCGTTGGTGAACCCATCAACCCCGAAGCCTGGATGTGGTATCGCAAGCATATCGGACGCAATGAGCTCCCCATCATGGATACGTGGTGGCAGACCGAGACGGGCATGATTCTGATCAGCCCCACACCCATGCTGCCGCTCAAGCCTGGCAGTGCCACCTGGCCGCTGCCGACCATCGAGGCGGATGTCGTGGACAAGAATGGCCATGCGGTGGGCTCAGACAAAGGTGGCTTCTTGATCGTGCGCCATCCCTGGCCCGCCCAGATGCGCACCATCTACGGCGATCCCGAGCGCTACCGGACCTACTGGACGACGATTGAGGGAGTCTACTTTGCCGGTGATGCGGCGACCAAAGACCGTGATGGCTACTTCCGGGTGCAGGGCCGTGTCGATGATGTGATCAAGGTCAGTGGCCATCGCCTGGGCTCCATGGAGATTGAGTCCAGCCTAGTCAGCCATCCGGCCGTCGCCGAGGCGGCCGCCATTGGCAAGCCCGACCAGGTCAAGGGCGAGCGCATCAAAGTCTTTGTCATTCTCAAGCATGGCGTCGAGTCATCTGAGGAGCTGACCAAGGAACTCAAGAGGCACGTGCGCACGGTGGTGGGACCCCTGGCCGATCCCGATGAGCTGGAGTATGTGTCCAGTCTGCCCAAGACGCGCTCGGGCAAGATCATGCGCCGTGTCGTGCGCGCCAGAGAACTAGGCGAGCCAGTTGGCGATATCAGCACTCTAGAGGCCTAGCGACGAGTCGACCACCACATAGGGAACCATCGGCGAGTAGTAGGATCCAGAGAGATGGAAGCCACCCATAATCGCATGGACCCGCTCGATTCCCGTGAGGCGCATCGCGTAGCGGGTCAGGTTGATAATGCCAGCATGTCCACAACCAGTGAGCACGACGAGTCCCAGATCACGGACGTTCACGAGCAGGGCCTGATCGTCGATAACGAGAGGATCAGCCTCCTAACGGTTGTTGCGGAATGCCTCGTGCTGAGGGGACACGCCACGCTCGAAATCCGTGGTGCGATCCACCTCACCCGTGATCAGGACCGATCCGTCGAGAAGAGCGGAGAAGGCGAGCAACCCGTCTAATGGACGATGTTGGATCACGGCATGGTCGATCTTGCCCTCCTCGTTGGTGACGAGGATCGTAGAGCCGCGTAGCTGCTTGCCACCGAACGCCGTAGCTACCCACTCAATATAGGTGCGCCGACCACTGCTCGCTTGGTCAGTGAAGGCCAAGGACTCGTAGATCTGTGCCGCGGTCCACAAAATCTGCCTGACCCGGTCACGGCCCTCGACCGGGTTGCGCAGGGCGGATGCTTCCAAGACGACGTTCTCGGCAAATCCCTGGGCGAACGCTTTGGCATCCTTGCTGGTGAAGGCCTTCTGCCACGCTGTGAGTGCGTCCGATGGAGTGGTTTCAGAGTCAGTTGTAGTCATTGTCTCTCTCCTTCTACTGGTGAAAGGTTGGTTCCCTTCTCCCACCCGCTTCTACGGCTTTGCGGGCACGAGCAGTACTTTGCCCCGGCGGCCCGGGCCACACGCAGCGATCAGTACCGTGAGCTGAACATGCCTCACAAAGTGCCTGTGTTCCATTTCCCTACCGCAAAGCGGTATTAGTGGGGCTGTACCGCAAAAAGAACTGACGCACCGTATGAAGAAATTATACACGATGTATCGTCATCTGTAAAGACCCTTGACTAATGATGAATTTGCTGGTAAACTTGATAATATGCCACAAAGTTAGTGGTAAAAGTTATTTAATGATGACGATGGCCTTGTTTCTTCTCCTTGTCCACGTGTGAGGCTGCAGACGAGGACGAGGACAGGCAAGACCCCGTCACGCTTCCGCGAAGTACGTCGTCGTGACGATGTGTGCCGCCGGCGGCATGGGCACTGCCGGTTTGTTTGAAATCGCCTAAAGGCAAGAGCGGAGGGAGAGAGCCATGGCCGACGAACACGACATGAGGAGCAAAGGGAGTCCGTATGAAACGATCAAGACGGAACAGGATGGGGCGACGTTCATCCTCACCTTGCACCGCCCACAGAAGCGTAACATCATCAACAAGCAGATGCGGGCCGAAGTCGTCGATGCCCTGATGAAGGTTCGCGCAGATGCGAGCGTGCGAGCGATCATTGTGTGGGGGGGACCAGAGGTCTTCGCGGCCGGTGCCGACCTCAGCGAGATGCGAG
>VBHI01000021.1 GCA_005881495.1 Chloroflexota bacterium | reverse complement strand
TGTCAGCGCATTTGATGGAAAAAGCTGTACACTCTATCAATTGAAACGTTACGACGAGGCCCTCATTGCCGCGGAGCAGGCTATCCGGCTGGACCCTACTTCATCTTCAGCATACAACGGCAAAGGAAACGCTCTCTTCAAACTCAAGCGCTATCAAGAAGCGCTTGTTGCCCATGAGCAGGCCATCCAACTTGACACTGATTTTGCCTTCGCCTACGACGGCAAGGGAGATGCGCTCTGGAAAATGGGTCGCTTTGACGAAGCCTTATTGGCATTTGACCGCGCCCTGGAAATCAATCCCAATTATTCTTCTGCCCATAACGGAAGAGGCAACGTCCTTTTCGACCTCAAGCGATATCGAGAGGCGGTGCAGGCATATGAGCGGGCCATCCAACTGAATCCGCAACACCCAAAAGCGTACAATAATAAGGGCGTAACCCTTTCTGTACTCGGGCGATACGAAGAAGCGCTGGCCGCTCACGACCAGGCTATTCGCCTTCAGCCGAACAAAGCTGTCTCTCATTACTACCGGAGCCGGGCGCTCAGACAACTTGGTAGATTGGAAGAGGCGCGGCAAGCTTATGAAAAAGCTCGCCAACTTGGGTATATCGGTTGATTACTAAACTTTCTCTTCTTCCGCCTCCGCCAACTTCTCTAGTTCCACCGCCTCCTTATCCACTGGTAAGACCTGGCAGGCGCCTGGTGGGAACGAAAGCACAACATGTTGCGCTACGTAGTAATCACGGGCTTGCTGGCTGGGGACATCTGCCGTCAGTGTCGTACTCTCGTTGATACGCACATGGAAGCGTGTAAACGGACCCAGGAACGTTCGTAACTCGATCACCCCAGCAATCTGGTTGCCTGCGCCGTTGGCGCTATAGTCGGCTCCCTCTTCCGCATTATGTATGGAGACTTCTTCAGGACGAACCATGATCAATACCTGGTCACCATCAGGTAAGTTTGGTACAGGTGGAACGTGTATCGTTTGCTTATCTACCTGGCAGAGGCCTTCGCTGGCTGACTTAAGCAAGCCATTAAAATGATTGCTGGTTCCAACAAAGGTTGCGGCAAAGACCGTACGTGGATTGTTGTATATCTCTTCCGGAAGATCAAGTTGTTCGATACGGCCTTTCGCCATAACGGCGATACGGTCCGAGATCGCCAGCGCCTCTTCCTGGTCATGCGTTACATAGATTGCCGTCATCTTCAATTGCTGCTGAATACGGCGAATTTCGTTACGCAGCGAGACACGAACCTTCGCATCAAGTGCGGAAAGCGGTTCATCGAGCAAGAGAACCTTTGGTTCCACCGCCAATGCGCGCGCCAGGGCGACACGCTGCTGTTGTCCCCCTGAGAGCTGGTGTGGAAAGCTACGGCCTTTATCGCTCAATCCCACCAGATCAAGTAATTCAGCGCAACGCCTGGTGATAACATCCCTGGGCGTTCGCTTGATAGATAGACCAAAAGCTATATTTTGCTCTGCCGTCATATGGGGGAAGAGTGCATAGGATTGAAAGACCATGCCCATGGGGCGTTTACTGGCTGAGCGATTGGTAATATCGTCTCCGTCGAGCAGTATATTTCCTGCGCTCGGTGTCTCAAACCCTGCCACCATGCGCAGGATAGTTGTTTTGCCACAACCACTCGGACCAAGCAGCGTCAAAAACTCACCCTGCTCAACAGACAAACTGATATCCATTACGGCGGCAGTACGCCCAAAGTACTTGGTGATATGCTCTAGTTCAAGAAAAGCCACGATATGCACTTCCTTTCATCGCTGCTGACTTTAGTAGGCGCGTAAGCGAACTGAGCTTGCCCTGAGCCACACTTGCTCTGAACGGAGTGAAGAGGTAGCGAAGGGTTGCAGCGATGGATTTCAAAGACCTTATTATTTTGTTGCCACGATATCGAGCCTGTCCTCAGTGCCGGGTCTCCCCGGTCGAATCCGCACAAGGAGAATGATACCGAGCACGAAAATCATCGTCAAAAAGAAGCTCAGTATCGTTAACGAAGCCGCTTTGTGCGCATCGCTTTGCCCGGTCGCATTCAAGTAGATCGGGAAGGTGTATATGCCAAAGAGACTGGCTAATGTAAACTCACCCATCACAGTGGAGAATGTTAACAGGGCGGCGCTGATCACTCCAGGTAAAATGTTGGGAAATATAATCGTCAGAAAGGTCCTCCACCAACCGCTGCCAAGGCTATACGCCGCCTCTGAAAGCACCTTTGTATTGATCGCGCGCAAATTATTGTCAATAGGGCGGTAGACGAAGGGCAGCGAGACGATTACATACGCGCAGACAAGCAACTGTGGTGTGTTGACCACGTTGAAGGGTTCGTTACTGAGCAGAGGCACTAACCCAAAAGAGAGCACATTGACGAGCGTATTGCCGGTCCCATATACTTCGACCAGCCCAAATGCCATGACGATGGCGGGGACAGCAAATGGCACAAGAACCGTCAAAAGTGTAGTTGCGAAGGCCAGCCCTAGCGAAAGTGTTAGTGTTAGCGAAAAGTCTGGATCGGTGAAGGCTGACATAAAGGTATTGAATTTGAACCCACTGCCGATCGAGAGGCCAAATGCAAGCGTGGCTCCGAGGGGCACAGTAAGATAGAGGAGAACGAGGGTGAGTAGTATCTTATCCAGCCCAAAACGTCGTCTTGCCGGTTTATGGGCGCGATAAATCTGGCCCCTACCTGGGAGATTCGTACCACGAACTACCTGAGCCATTTTGCTTACCTCCCTTGCCATCTACTAACGCGGCGTAACATAGCTGTGTAAAGCGAGACCGTTATGAGCAGTATCACGATCATGCCCATTGCCAGCGCATTGCCCAGTCCAGGGTCAAGACTTACATTGCCATTCACTACGAAGCCAATGAGGATTGGCACAATATTGATACTTCCTTGCGCAAGCGCATAAGCTGTCGCATAAGCTCCAAATGAGTTGGCAAATAGCAACATAGTAGCGGCGATAAGCGAGGGCAGCAGAATGGGCAGCGCGACGCGTCGCCAGTAAACGGAATTCGAGGCACCCAGGTTGGTTGCTGCCTCTTTCCATTCCGGGCGAAGAGCGCTCAGTGCAGGCAATGTAATGAGAATCATCAGGGGCAGTTGGAAGTAGGTATAGACCAGCACCAATCCCCAGAATGAGTAGAGACTGAAGTTGAGGCCATTATACAAGTCGATATGGAACCAGCGCAGCAGAAGTACGGTGATAAAACCCGTTACCCCAAGCGTTGCGACGAAGGCGAAGGCCAGTGGCACGCCCGCGAAATTGGCCGCAATACTCGAGAAACTGATAACCAGGTTGCGCAACCAGCCGGTACGCAAATTGTAAAGACCATATGCCGCGAAGAAACCAAAGAAAGCTCCTAACAGCGCAGTGACCACGGAGAGGGAGATACTGGTTTGAAAAGCGTGGACATAACTGGGCTGTGAGAGCATAGTTTGGTAGTTGTTTAATGTCAGTGCACCCGTATTGCTGTCAAGAAAACTGTTCTGAATAATTATAACAGCAGGCAAAATTTCAAAGAGTAAGCAGAATAACAAAAATGGCACGAAGCCTAGCCAGCTTGTAATAGAATAGCTCCAGTTTATACTGGATGGCCTCCTGGTTTTAACTGCGGACTGGCTTGGAGTCGTGGCGGAATTAGCAATACCAGTCGCTGCCCGTAGTTCCATCAGACTACCTCCTGCCGGATACAATGTACAGGCGCGATTTTTTCGCGCCCATACTGATGCAATCTTGCACCACTCATCAGTGTTCAGTTGAACGGAGAACTACTGACCAAGCACCTGTGATTGCCAGTTTGCCGTGACGGCGTTTGAGGCCGCAGTCAGTTGGTTAATGTCGGTGACAAATTTGACGCTGGCATACTGATCCGCGGAAGGCAATTTGGCGGCGAGGTCGGTGGGAACTTTACCGGAGGCGGCCAGTTTCTGATAGCGAGCCGGGTGCGCATAGCCCTTCAAATAGAACAACTGTCCTTCATCCGAGAAAATGTACTCGATCCATGCGCGCGCTGCAAATGGATGCGGAGCTGTCTTGTTCACGATGGAAATATACGGGCCAGCAATGGAACCATCACTTGGAATGACCACAGTCAGATTTGGTTTTCCGGCAAGCGAATCGCGGAAGCCCAATCCCAGGTAGTCCCACATGACACCAATCGCAACCTCACCCTTGGTGATGTTGGCCAGGCTCGAACGCGCTGGCGTAAAGTTTCCTTTCTTCTTCAAGGCCGCAAAGTAGTCGATTCCCGGCTGGATATCGCTTACACTGCCACTCTTTGCTAATCCTGCCGAGTAGACGGCGATAAGGGCGTCGTTAGCCTGCCGTGGGTCGCCATCGATACCTACCATGTTCTTGTAATCATTGGCGAGCAGGTCTGCGAACGACTTTGGTGGATTCTTCACAATATCCGTATTGATGACAAATGCCTGTGCCCCCCAGTACTCAGTACACCAGTTGCCATTTGGATCTTTCAGAGCAGCCGGGATGTCATCCCAGTTGGCATGTTTATACGGCGTGACAAGACCTTGCTGGATGACGACCGGTCCCCATTTGAAACCTACATCCCCAATATCGCCATTTGGATGTTGCTTCGAATTCTTAAAGACTTCAACTTCCTGTGCGGAGGTGAACTCCGCCTCTGCCTTGTAGGTAACCGGGACAAATTTGGCGGAGTAGCCTGACAGGATGTCTGCGTAGTCTGCCCACTCAGGTGGAATACCAATTGCGTGAAGTGATCCTTCTGCCTTCGCCTTGGTAGTCAACGTCTGAATATCAATAGGGCCGGCCATATTGACGTTTGCTGTTGGTGTGGATGATGAACCAGTGCTTGTGGTACTACCACATGCTTCTAAAAAAGCAGTGAGGGCAGAACCTGAGAGTCCAAGCGCGGCAGCACGCTTCATAAATTCACGGCGATTGTGTGGGGCGAATACGTTGCCAAATAGCTCTTGCCTCTGGCTGTTCATAAGAGGGTACCTCCATGTGCCTGCATGGGTTGTAACCATTGCAAATAGGGCATAACACATTTGCTGTGTCATGCAAACAATAACATGTACAAACATGTACCTATCTAATACTTACGTAACAATAGGCTTAGTATTTCACAGGCAGAGCAGAGGTTGCAGAGTAGTTTAATACCTCAATTCATGAGGTATCTGTTTTGAGTGTAACAGTCAGATGTGGACAGCACAATGTATGTATTGTACATGAGTAAGGGTATTTTTATGGGATTTTAGCACAGAAAAATGTATATTACATGGTTTTAACAGAAATTCGCCTATCCTTTAACTTTAGCTTAACAATACAATTGTATGGTTGGAATGCAAGGAGAAAATTGAATAAGGCAGAGCAGAGAAGTATTGAGCTGAAGGGTACTTTCAGGAATCCGAATAGGGATTATGCTACAATAAAAGCATGATAGACCCATTTAATTTTTCCCAAAAAACGATACAGCGCTTCCAGCAGGCGCAAACGCTTCTCGATCAATTGCGCCCAGAATCTACTCCACAGGCGCTCATTCTCCCAGGCTCACCCGAACCCGCAGGCAATATCATCGTCTTTCCTGGCTCATTCAATCCTCCCACGAATGCCCATCTCACCATGCTCGAAGAGGCACAACAATTCGCACATTCACCTAACTTTTTGGTTGCCGAAGATAACCGGGGCTTGCTCCTCTATGCCGCCATCAGTAAACGCATCACCGATAAAGAAAATGTCGATCGGCCACTGATGCTTGATCGCATTATCCTGCTCGATACCCTGCTCAAGCAGCGTCTACCGCAAACGGGAATTATGCTCTTTAACCGGGGCTTGTACGTCGAGCAGGCTGAGGCCGTCCGCATCTCTTTCCCTGGGGTGAAAAGATTATTCTTTCTCCTGGGCTTTGATAAGATTGTGCAGATACTTGACCCTCACTACTACGAGGACCGTGATGCTGCCCTCAACACCCTTTTCTCCCTGGCCGAATTGTTAGTGGCGCCGCGCGGAACAGCCAGTGCTTACACGCTATCTGATCTGTTGCGTCAACCACAAAACCAGCCCTTTGCCCCTTCTATTCATGCGTTACCCTTGAGTAGCGCCTATCGTGATATGTCTTCAAGCCGCATACGCCAGCATGGCGCAGAACACCTTGAAGACATACCCCAAGAAGTGCGCAGCTTCATGAGCGAAACCCATGCCTATGATCCTCCCACGCGCCTGGAGGATGGAACGGAGATTGACTACTATGAAGAACGAGTCAAGAAGCTAAGGGCATTGCTCGCAAGCAAAACGCCCTGAAATAGGATAGTAGGGCACATTCATACCCGTTTGAATGTGAGCGTGCTTTGACCAATCTGCACGATATCGCCTTCGTTCAAACGACAACGAGTAACGACCCTCCCATTGACCAGGGTGCCGCTGACAGAGTGGTGATCCTCCAGCTCATATCCACCATCGGGCAACTGGCGGATGGTGGCATGCAGTCGGCTCACCGCCAGGTCTTCCAGAAAAATATTGCATTCGCGACTGCGCCCAATAGTCATTTCTGGATGCAGTTCAAAGCTCCTGGGGTCTCCTTGCACGTTCCTGAAATCCAGCTTCGCAATGGCGCTGGCATTTGGATCGACAGCTTTCCTTTTGTGTAATTCCCGCCCCCTCGACGACGGCCGAGGGAATTCTCGCGTCGCCTCGTGAGAATAGAACGTGAGTCTTGTATGGCCAAAAAGCAGCTCATCTCCATCCCTGAGCAGTTTCTCTTTGGCGGGCCTTCCATTGACGAAACTATCTCCACTGCCATGATCATCGCACAGAGCATAACCGGCGGCAGTATAGACGATGCGGGCCTGTTTGCGGTGGACGGCTATGTCTTCGAGAAAGATGTCGCACTCGCGGCTCCGGCCAATCGTCGTACAATCCTTCCAAATCTCCACCCGTTTGCCTGCCTGTGGTCCTTGCTGAATAACAAGATAGGCCGATAATATCTGCTCCTGCTCCATACTTCACTTCCTCTCAGTGTGGGCGCAATGAATTGAGCTCCTACGCAGGGCTTACAATTTGCCCAGTGCTTGCAATATCTTTTCAGGTGTAATCGGTAAACTGCGGATGCGTATCCCCAGCGCATCCTCAATGGCATTTGCTACAGCCGGTGCCATGCCATTCGTTGGTACCTCCCCGGCGGATTTGGCTCCAAATGGTCCCGTATATTCTGTATCCTCTACCAGGATAGTCGTCATCTGCGGCATATCCAACGTAGACATCACCTTGTAATCAACGAAGCCAGCATTGCGTACGCGCCCCTGCTCGTCGAATTGTACCTCTTCACTCAAAGCGTAACCCAGGGCCATTGCTACTGCGCCCTCAACCTGGCCGGAAGCCAGTGTCGGATTGATCGCCTTGCCCAGGTCCAGCGCATTGACGGCCTTTGTTACTCGCACCTGCCCTGTCTCGGTGTCTACCTCGACCTCGACGAACTGTGCAAAGAACGGTGCCGGCGAATCATCCGTCCAGAAATCGCCTTTCGCCATGATCTGTTGCCGGTGCTTTCCATATAATGTCTCGTTGGCTATATCCGCGACCGTCAAATTGCTGGGACCTCGCGGCGAGTAGATCACGCCATCAACGATAGACATATCTTCGGGCGCGCAATCTAACATATCGCCCGCCACTTCTAGCACCTGTTTGCGTACTCGTTCCGCGGCAATTTTCACCCCTCCACCACTGATATAGGTCGTGCTGGAGGCGTACGAACCATAGTCAAAGATGCTGGAGTCCGTATCGACGGAGTGCATGATAATCTTATCCATGCCCACGCCCAGAGCTTCCGCAGCAATCTGCGCCAGGATGGTGTCACTGCCCTGCCCAATGTCGGTAGCGCCCGTCATTACATTAAACGAACCATCCTCATTGAGTTTGATCGAAGCGCCCCCTAACTCGAAACTGGCGACACCGCTGCCCTGCATAGCGGTTGCCATCCCATGTCCACGCAGGATGGGTTTCCCGTCACCACGATCAAACGGCTGACCCCAACCGAATGCCTCCGCACCTCGTTCCAGGCATTGCGGCAGGCCGCAGGAACGGAACTGGCGTTTAGAGCGCCATGCGCCATCCACTAGCTCCATCTCCATGGGATCCCAGTCGCCTCTTTGTACATGGTTCTTGCGACGAAATGCCAGCGGATCCATCCCAAGCCTGCGCGCGATCTCGTCAATGTGTGACTCCAGCGCGAAAAAGCCTTGTGGTGCACCGTACCCCCGCATTGCTCCTGTGATTGGCAGGTTCGTATATACGGCATCGGCACGAAAAAAGTACGCCTTTGCCCGGTAGAGGCACAGCGTTTTATGCCCGGTGCTGCGAGTCACGGTAAAGCTATGCGTCCCGTATGCGCCTGCGTTGCCGATAGAGTGCATCGAGATAGCAAGCAGCGTACCATCGCTTTTGACTCCGCTGCGCATTCGTATCATCATAGGGTGACGGAAGCGCGCCGCCGTAAATTCTTCCTGGCGGCTGTATTCAATGCGCACAGGTCGGTGCGTCTTCAACGCCAGTGCTGCTGCCACCGGCTCCAACAACATCTCCTGTTTGCTGCCAAAACCGCCTCCCACACGCGGTTTGACGACTCGTATCCGCGAGATAGGCAATTGAAGGACTGCCGCCAGCTGGCGTCTTGTATGATAAGGGACTTGTGTACTGCTGACGACAATTAAACGTTCGTATCCATCGAGGTAGGCGACGCAGACATGTGGCTCTAAAACTCCATGAGAGATATATGGAACGCGATATTCTCCTTCCACAACGAGGTCGGCCTCGCGCATGGCCGCGGAAAAATCGCCATGCGCTATTTCTTCATGTGCCGCGATGTTATGTGCGGCATCGTAAATATCCCCAAAATGTTTCCCGGAATTTGGGTGCGTGATATCCGTCTCGTGCAGTTGAGGAGCGCCGTCACGCATCGCCTCCAGTGGATCGAAGACGGCTGGCAGTACCTCATACTCAACCTCTATCAGTTGCAGCGCCTCTTGCGCAATGGCAGGTGACTCGGCAGCGACAAAGGCCACCCAATCACCAACGTAACGCACCCGCTTGTCTAGTAAATAGGCGTCGTAGGGAGAGGTTTCTGGATAGGGCTGACCGGCGGTGCTATGCGCTACCCGCGGCACATCTTGATACGTCAGTACTGCATGAACACCAGGCAAGGCCAGCGCCCTGCTTGTATCGATATACAGGATGTTCGCGTGAGCATGCGGTGAGTGTAAAACGCGGGCATGCAGCATATGAGGCTGCTCAAACTCTGCCGCGTACACAGGCGCACCCGTCACCAGCGGGCGCGCGTCCACTCGTCGTTCCTTCTGTCCAACGACCCGCGTTCGTCCGACCTGGCGCGTATGTTGATATGCTGCGTCAGTAATGTTGCCGCCGCCTGGTTCGTAATACTCGCTATTCATGAGGACCCTTTTCTTGCTCCACTTGCATCATTTCTGCCGCTCTTAATACCGCCGCGACCGGCTTGACATAACCCGTACACCTACAGATATTACCGGCCAGTGCGGCGCGTACCTCTGCCTCAGTGGGGCGAGGCTGTTCGCGTAAGAAGGCATAAGCGCGCATGATAAAGCCAGGCGTGCAGAATCCACACTGTGCGGCTCCCTCCTCGGCAAAAGCCTCCTGTATCGGATGGAGCTTTCCATCCTCCGCCAATCCCTCGATAGTGAGCAGTTCGCGATCATCAGCTTGAGCGGCTAGCATACAGCAGGCATTGATCGAAATACCGTCCAGGATAACACCACAACCACAGCAGTCTCCCGTGCCGCAGATCAGCTTTGTGCCTCTCAAGTAGTGGGCATGGAGCGCTTCCAGGAGCGTGTCTCCCGGCTCTATGCGCCATTTCACGGCCCGTCCATTCACCCTCAGCGCAATATCTAGCTCAGGCATGACGCCACTCCTCTCCAGGTTGAGCTAATCCCGCCGCCTGGCGCAGTGCTCGCGTTACAGCTACCCCGCTCATACTCCGGCGATAAGCTGCTGATGCCCGCTGATCATTAATAGGCCTCACCTCGTCGCGCACGATCTCGGCCACCTGTCGAAACGTCTCTTCAATTGCAGGTTGCCCTATCAAGGCTACCTCTGCCCGTACGACCCTCAACGGAATCGGAGCGACCGCTCCCAACGCCAGGCGAGCCGCTGTGATTCTCCCATCCTTCATCAATAGCGTGGCAGCGGCATTGACAATAGAGATATCTTCGGTCGTGCGCCCAATCTTGTAAAACCCACCGCGCAGGCCGTCACTACTCGCTAAGGGAATACGCAGTTCGCTGATAATTTCTCTTTCGCGCACACTTCTGGCGGGCCCAACAAAGAAGCTATCCAGCGGGACGAGACGTTCGCCATGTATCCCGACAAGTACAACCTGGGCATTCAGCGCCAGTAATGCAGGGGGTGTATCAGCCGATGGAAGCGCGGAGGCAACGTTCCCCGCCAGTGTCGCCATATTGCGAATATTTGGAGAGCCACACACAGCTGCGCTGCGCGCAAGGATGCCATTGGCGAGGCCCTGCACCCGCGCATGTTGCGCAACCGTACGCATCGTTGCTCCTGCGCCGATGCGCAGCCATCCTTGCTCCTCCACGAGAAAGTTCAACCCCAACCTGCCGATATCCACAATCTCTCCTACCCCAACCATGAAGCGAGGGTTGACCAGCAAGTCTGTCCCACCTGCGATAATGGTGCGGCTCACCTCGGCAAGCAAAGCAGCCGCTTCAGCCAATGTCGTGGGACTATGATAGGCTGCGATTTTAAGCATACATACGATACCTTTCATCCCCTGCCTCACGTCCAGGCCGTCACTCACAAGGCCGCGCAGTATGCCAGTAATTGCCGCTGTAACAGGCATCGCGTCGTTCTCTGCGCTTTTCACTGTGGCCACCGTCTCACCGGCCTGTACCAGGTCGCCTATCTGGCGCACACCATATAGGTTCCCCACACCTGGTGCCCGCAAAAGGCGCTCAACAGTATAGCCGCCAATAGCCCCAGGTACGCCTGTATTTGGCTCGGCGCATCCTTCTAGATAGACACGTCCCAGGTTATGCCCACGGTTCGTTTCAATGACAGCGTGGACATCTCTCCCTGCTTCATAACCGGGGCCAAGCGCGATAACAATAGCAGCGTCGTCCATCGTTACACCGCTATTATACTTTGAGAGCGTCGCTTCTACCAACACCGTGGAATGTATGGACGATCCCATGCGGTGGCCCAGTATGTGTTTGAGCATCGATCCGTCTTCATCAACCAGCACAGGCACCTCTCCAACGGCTAGCGCTGCATTGATATCCTCCGGTGAAGTGACCAGCTGCGCCGTTACTCCTTCTACGGTGATTGCTCCAAGTGCCACCGCTTCGGCAAATGCAACCGTCCGCCGCACCACTGTTGGCTGTGCAAGCTCCGTGGCCATCACTGGGAAACCCGCGCGAACGAGCCGGTGGATCACGCCGCTGGCAAGATCGCCTGCGCCTTTCACTGCAACCAGCGTTTCCCGTTTACGCACTTCAGAATAATCCACAGCAGAGTTTCCTTGCCAGGCTAGTGCCAACTAACGTAGCGCAGAGCTTGCGATATCTGCTGCCCAGCCTGAGTTACAGCCCCAATCAGCTCGGGCTGTTTGGGGCGGCACCGTTCGCTGGGTCCACCAATCGATACAGAGGCGACAACAGTCCCGAGATGATCAAAGATTGGGGCGGCGACAGCATCGATACCCTCTTCAAGTTCACTACAGGAGATAGCGTAACCAAGACGCCGCACGCGGCGAAGTTCTTCAAGGAGTAGACGAGGATCGGTAATGGTATGGTCAGTGTAGCGTTCCAGCGTCGCATGGCTCAATATTTCACGCAAGCGCACTTCCCACTGATAGGCCAGCAGCACCTTTCCCGTTGAGACAGCGTGGGCGGGCAGATGTTGTCCAGGGACATTGACAGCGCGTACAAAAAAATAGGAATCTTCAGTGTCAATAATGACGGCTTCCAACCCTTCCAGCACCGCGAGGTGGACGGATTCATGTGTCTGATCCCGCAACTCCATCAGTATTGGCCTTGCGGCTTTTCGTACTGTGTGGGAACTGAGTATACTGGCGCCGAGGGCAGTGACACGCAGGCTCAGGGCGTATTTATGGTTGTCCTCGTCCTGCACCAGCAAACCCTCGTTGACCAGGGCTGTCACAAGCCGATGAGTGGTTGACTTGGGTAAACCAGTCACGTTCGCCACATCGGTGATGCCGAGTAATCCTCTGTTGCCGAAGGCAATCAGGACGGAGGCAATACG
>VBHI01000020.1 GCA_005881495.1 Chloroflexota bacterium | reverse complement strand
ATTCATACGGCTGGTCAAAGAACGCAGCGGGGTTTACCGTTACCCCGAACCGAAGATTTTGGCGGGAAGTAACTATTGCGATATCGGCTTCGAGCTCGACCCTCATCAGCAGAGGGTAGGGGAGAAAGGGATGCGCGTAGTGGTTATTGCCGCCCTGGATAATTTGCTGAAAGGCGCCGCCGGAAATGCTGTGCAAGCACTCAATTGCATGTGCGGTTGGGATGAGTCGTTGGGATTGACCTTTCCTGGTCTGCATCCCATTTAGGAAGGATGGAGCTTTGCTATGACGCTTGTTGTGAAAGTTGGCGGTAGTGCCGGTGCCACCACTGCGAATATTGTGCGTGAGATAGCCCAGTGTGTCGCTCAGGGACGGCGTATTGTTGTGCTGCATGGAGGGTCTGATCTCACAAACGCGCTCTCTGAGCGTTTGGGACACCCGGTACGTATGATTACCTCGCCGAGTGGGATGGTCAGTCGCTATACAGATAGTGAAACCCTGAGCATCTATGCGATGGCTGTGGCCGGTCAGATCAATACCGAACTGGTGGCCTGCTTGCAGCAGCAGGGTATCAATGCGCTGGGGCTGGCTGGAGTAGATGGACGATTGCTGCTGGCAAGGCGCAAGTCGATCGTGCGTTCACAAACTCCTGGAGGGCGTCTACAAATACTGCGCGACGACTACACCGGACAGGTCGAGCAGGTGAATGATACGCTGCTCCGGCAGTTACTCGACGCCGGTTATACCCCTGTCATCGCGCCGCTCGCAATAAGCCAGGGGGGAGAACGTTTGAATGTCGACGGAGATCGTGCAGCTGCTGCGGTCGCCATCGCGCTAAGGGCCGAGGTCCTGGTCATCATGACGAACGTTCCCGGTTTGCTGACCGATCCAGGGGACAGCTCAACGCTCATCCATACTATCCCTGCCGAACGCATTACCGATTACACAGAATATGCCCAGGGCCGTATGCGTAAGAAACTGCTGGGGGCGCAGGAAGCGCTTCAGGGTGGCGTGCCACGAGTCTGTATGGGGAGCATCTCGTTGCTGGATGTGCTCAATGGCGCGGGAACGACGATTGAAGCAACACCCATCGCAAAAGAAAGGATTAGTATATGATCGCAACCATCGACCTTGAGAATACCTACAGTAGTGGCGTGTATAGTAAGCGCCCCGTAACTATCGTACGGGGAAGCGGCGCCTCTTTATGGGATGACGAGGGGCACGAATTCATCGACTGCACCGCCGGCTACGGCGTGGCGAACGTCGGACATGGACGACCAGAGGTTGCTGCTGCTATCGCAGCGCAAGCACTGCGCCTGATCACCTGTCCAGAAATTGTCTACAACGATGTGCGTGCTCTTTTGCTTGAACGCCTTGCCTGTCTCGTGCCAGAAGGACTTACACATATCTTCCTCTGCAACAGTGGAACCGAGGCCGTGGAGGGAGCCATCAAATTTGCGCGCATCACCACCGGGCGCGCAGGAATAGTTGCCGCACTCCGGGGCTTCCATGGCCGCACGATGGGTGCGCTCTCGGCAACATGGGAGCCGCACTATCGCGAACCCTTCGCACCATTAGTACCCGCTGTCAGCCATATTCGTTATAACGATCTCGCAGCTGCACAGATGGCCATCAGTGAGCAGACTGCAGCTGTAATCATTGAACTGGTGCAGGGGGAAGGAGGTGTGCATGTGGCTTCTGATGAGTACGTACGAGGTCTTGCATCACTCTGCCGCGAACGCGGGGCCCTGTTGATTGTTGATGAGGTACAGACGGGCTTTGGGCGTACAGGAAGCCTCTTTGCCTGCAACCACTATGACCTGCAACCAGATATCCTCTGCCTCGCAAAGTCCCTGGCGGGCGGCATTCCAATGGGTGCGGTCTGCCTTGGTCTCCGAGTGATGGAGAGCGGGCGCATTACCAGGGGCATTCACGGCAGCAGCTTTGGCGGCAATCCATTGGCTTGCGCAGCCGCGCTGGCCACCCTCGACATCCTGGAACGAGAAGCTCTACCCGAGCGTGCGGCTACCCTTCAACCGGCGCGCTCAGCCGTATCTAGAAGCATTGTTTGAACGAGGCGTCCTCGCTCTACAAGCCGGGCCAAACGTCATACGCCTGCTGCCTCCGCTGGTAATTACGGAGGCACAACTGGAACGAGTACTTGATGCGGTGGAAGAAGTGCTGCTTGAAGGGGCACATGCAAGATCGGTACCAGTAGGTCGGGCATTCGTCAACCTGGATATTGGTCCAACTGACATGGTTCCCACAAAGGGTGCCACCCCCTCCCCTACGTATTCAGGAGATGATCAAAACGAAGAGGTGGGGCTTCTCTATAATGTGCTCACTATTCCGAGCTATTCGGGACAGGAGCGGGAATTGGCCCGGTACCTTGTTGAGCAGGCACGGCAAATGGGCTTGTACGCTTCAATCGACGACGCTGGAAACTTTATTGCCACTACGCATCTTCCCGAAACAAGTGCGAATCTTCGACCTGTTATCCTGCTCGGTCATATGGATACCGTTCGTGGTAACATTCCAGTGAAATTACAGGATGGTGTGTTGTACGGTCGGGGCGCGGTAGATGCCAAGGGACCGTTGGCAGCATTCCTGTGTGCTACGGCCCGCCTGGTGCGTTCTGGAAGCTTAGACTCCTTGCAGCATCCAATTATCGTGATAGGGGCCGTTGAAGAGGAAACTGCGACCTCTCGTGGGGCACGGGCAGTTGTGGAACGCCAGCGGCCTTATACCTGCATTATCGGAGAGCCGAGTGGAAGCCAGGCGGTGACGATTGGCTACAAGGGCAGGTTGCTGGTGGATTACTGCGTAACGCGCCCGGCACATCATAGTGCAGGTCTGCAGAAAAACAGTAATGAAGTGGCTGTGGCCTTCTGGAATCGAGTACACGACCATGCCGCTGATTGGAACGAGCAGCACGCGGCAAATTCTACCTTTGCCGCGCTCATGCCATCGCTACGAGGCATACACAGCAGTCAAGATGGGTTAGAGGAACATGCGCAACTCAGTATTGGCTACCGATTACCGCCAGGCTTTGATAGCGCGTGCTTACGTACCCAACTGGAGCGATGGGCTGACGAAGATGAGGCGCTAATCAGTTTTTCAGGTGAAGAGGCGGCCTTTCAGACGACGCGCGCAACGCCCTTATCACGAGCTTTCATATCTGCTATTCGTGCTACTGGAGGACAACCAGTCTTCAAGCACAAAACAGGGACAGCAGATATGAATGTTGTGGGACCGGCCTGGGGGGAGAACATCGTTGCATATGGTCCAGGTGACTCGCGTCTCGATCATACACCACAGGAGCATATACGTATCGCTGAGTATATCCATGCCATCGATGTACTTGAGTTGGTACTGGGGGAACTTGTCCAGCAAGGAGAAACAGCACAATGAGATCACTCGCTATTCTCGACTCGACGCTACGCGAAGGTGAACAGTTTACCAATGCTTTCTTTACCCTTGAGCAACGACTGCAGATTGCGCGCTTACTGGATACCGTTGGGGTAGAGTTCATAGAGGTTCCTTCACCTGTTGTCTCACCAGATATACGGCAGGCGGTGCAAGCGCTAAGTGAACTCGACCTGTCTGCGCACATTGTAGCGCATGTGCGTTGTGTTGAGGCTGATGTACAGGCCGCACTGGATACACCCGTTTTCGGCTTGAATCTCTTTTATGGGACATCAGCCGAACTACGCGCATTCAGCCATGGCCGCCGCATCGACCAGATTCTTGCCGATGCTGTACCGCTGATTCGGCTCATCCGATCAACCGGGCGCTATGTGCGCTTTTCCGCTGAGGATGCCTTTCGCAGCGACCTGGTTGACTTGTTGACCGTCTTTGACGCCGTTGTCGCTGCAGGCGTGCAGCGCATTGGTCTGCCCGATACCGTAGGTATTGCCACGCCTCGCCAGGTTGAGCGACTAGTCAGTCTCTGCGCTGGCCGTTATCCACAGGTTGGTATTGAGTTCCATGGGCATAATGATACCGGATGTGCCATCGCCAATACTGTCGCGGCACTGGAAGGTGGCGCAGATTGCCTCGACGTTACCGTCATGGGTATTGGTGAACGCAATGGCATCGCCTCCCTCAGTGGCCTGATCTCGCAACTCTATATTCATCAGCCGGAAATGCTGGAGGAGTACGATCTCACGCAGTTGGTCCTACTCGATCGCTTTGTATCAGAGTGCCTCGATCTTCCCATTCCCTTTAATATGCCAATTACTGCGCCAGGTGCGTTTACGCACAGAGCCGGTGTGCATACAAAGGCCGTGCTCAATAATCCACGATCATATGAGGTACTGGCTCCAGCAGACTTTGGACTTATGCGCAGCATTGATGTTGGATCACATTTAACAGGACGATATGCCATGCGGCATCGCGCCGCGACATTGGGGCTGCATCTAAGCAATGACGAGGTTGGTCATCTTACACAGGCTCTTAAAGAGCGAACTGAGTGTGGTTCGCTGAACCAGGAAGAAGTCGATGCATTTATTCACAGTTGGTGGGAGGAGTATCGGGAGGGGTATCAAGAGAAAGGAAAGGTAACATGGGAACGTTAACCGAAGAAATCTTTAGCCACAAGCTGGGTCGCGCTGTAGCGCAAGGTGAGACCGTCGTGGTGGACGTTGACCGCGTAATGAGCCACGATACGACGACTCCCCTGGCAATCCAGGCCTTTCGCAAATTGACAAATGGTGGGCGCGTTTTCGATTCAAAGCGGTCGCATATTGTGTTTGACCACATTGTGCCAGCGGCGACCATTGCAGCAGCCACGCTGCATCGCGATGTGCGCGCGTTTGCACAGGAGCAGGACATTCCTATCTTGCAAGAGGGTATCTGCCATCAGGTGATGCCGGAGCGAGGTTATGTCGCACCTGGTGGCATCATTGTTGGAGCCGATAGCCACACCTGCACCTATGGGGCGCTCGGAGCCTTTGCTACCGGCATGGGCTCTACCGACATCGGGGTTGCCTATGCAACCGGCCGTGCATGGTTTCTCATCCCGCCAACAATCAATATCCGCATAACGGGAAGGCTGCCCTTTGGTGTATACACAAAGGATGTATCTTTTGAAATGGTGCGCATGGTAAGCGTTGATGGTGCCAACTATCGCGCCATCGAGTATACGGGAGAGTTGGTCGAGCAGATGTCGGTGAGCGAGCGTTTTACCCTCTGCAACATGGCAATCGAAATGGGCGGTAAAGCAGGGCTCGTTGCCCCAGATGCAACGACCCAGGCGTGGTTGCGTGGTCGTGTCGACCACGAGTATCCTATGCTAGCACCATACAATCCACAATATGAACGAGTAGTTGAGATTGACGCTTCGAAACTGTCACCGCAGATTGCCTGTCCCCCGGATGTCAATAATGTTGTTCCGGTCGAGGAGGTCGAGCATGTGAGGATCGACCAGGTGTTTCTCGGCACCTGTACGAACGGGCGCCTTGACGATCTTGCTATCGCCGCAAACATTATGCAGGGTAAGACCATTCACCCCCAGACACGCATGGTGGTTGTTCCCGCTTCTCGCGAGATTTACCTGGAGGCGATGCGCCTGGGTTACCTGGAAACGTTTATTCAAGCTGGTGCGTCGGTTGGCACTCCTGGTTGTGGCCCCTGTATCGGCCGGCACTTCGGTGTTCTGGCGCCCGGTGAGCGCGCCTTGACGACGATGAACCGCAACTTTACTGGGCGCATGGGCGACCCCACCGCCGAAATATATCTCGGTAGCCCGGCTACCGCTGCCGCGACTGCGCTGTGCGGGCACATTACCGATCCACGCAATTTTTTGTAGGGGCAGATGTATCGCCCCCACCCGACAGAAGGAAGGAACAGACAATCATGGGACGTATATGGATGCTTGGTGACAATGTGAACACAGATATCATTATCCCGGGACGTTACAACGTGACCACTGATCGTACACAGCTGGCTCGTTACTGCCTCTGCGAGGTATTGCCAGAGTTTGCACAACAAGTGCGGGTAGGTGATGTGGTGATGGCTGGCCACAACTTTGGCTGTGGCTCATCGCGCGAACACGCTCCCGCCGCTTTACAGGCGTGCGGTGTGCAGGTCATCATTGCCCGCAGTTTCGCTCGCATTTTCTACCGCAATGCCGTAAATATTGGTTTGCCGGTGCTCGTCTGCGAAGAGGTAGTTGTAGCCAGCGCTGATGGACAGGATATGGAGCTAGACCTGGCGACCGGCATTATTCACAACAGAACGACCGGGCAAACGTTTCAAGCCGAACCCTTGAATCCCTTTGTAGCACGTATCGTGGCAGCGGGCGGCATCATCGAATATATCCGCCAAGAAGGGGCGCTACGATGATTCCCGGATTCCTCAGGCGCCAGCAATATACCCTTCCCCCACCGCTGGAGCAGCCGACTGTCTGCGTGATTGCTGGGGACGATGCTGCCCCCGAAGTAGTACGTCCAACTGTGGAAGTGCTGCGCCTGTTAGTGCCGGATATTCGCTTTGTGGAGGCGCCTGGTGGACGCGAGGCATCAGAACGCTACGGTGACGCGTTTCCTGACGAGACCCGGAAGGCCATAGATACCGCAGCCTGCACACTGTTCGGAGCAAGTGGTGGACCAAGCAGACCTATCTTGTGGTATCTCCGCTGGGGCAAAGAAACGTATGTGAATGTGCGCCCTGTGCGGTGGTGCTCGGGTTACCGCAGCCCGATGCTTCACCCTCAGTATATCGATTACGTGATTGTACGCGATAATTTGGAGGGTATGTACCCGCCTCGTGAGGGAGACATTGCAGAGTTACGTGCATTATCCAGTAGTAATTCATGGTGGCAGACTCCTCCTACAGGAAAACGCGGAGCCTACGCTGTGCGTGTCTACACTGATGAGCAGATGTACCGCCTGGCAGTTGCAGCCTCGATATTGCCGCGCACCGATGGGCGCTTGCGCGCGATCGTAGAGGAAACGGTGCGCGCCTATTCGAGTTTGAGTTACCAGGAATTTCTTATCGACGACCTGGCACGACGGCTGATTGCCTCTCCAGAGACGCTGGATGTTGTAGTGCTCTCCAATGAGCATGGCGATATCCTCGCCGATGTTGCCAGTGGCAGTATTGGAGGCCTGGGCCTCTCACCCAGCGCCTGTTTTGGCGAAGGCTACGCCTACTTTGAACCAGTACATGGGTCAGCCCCGGATCTGGTTGGCAAAGGAATTATTAATCCCACGGCGATGCTACTTTCGGGCGCGATGATGCTCACCTATCTCGGTTATACAGAACAGGCAGAGCAGTTAGAGCGTGCTATCGAACAAATCTACCGGGATGGGGTTAGCTTGACCCGCGATCAAGGAGGGAGCGCAAGCACAATGGAATTTGTAGATGCTGTCGTTGAAGCTCTCGTCTCTATGAACTAAAGCGATGAAAAGGTGATTGGTGATGACTGCCTTCGGCTAAAGCCGGGGACTTCTACGGAGTTGCGCCGAAGCCCTATCGTGCTATGGCAGTGTTTCATGGTAATTCAGTGCTGACCTTCTTGCTGAAAGAGCAAGGGTTCGACAAGTTTGTTGCAGTTGTTGCAGTTGTTGCAGATGTATCACTTGTAACGGTTGCATCACAGGTGCAGGCTTTCTGTGTGCTTAGGAAACTACCACGAGTGCTTCGAGTTCGCAGCAGCTACAAGTTATTCTACTACTTCAGCGCCGAGACGTCGCCGAACCTCTTGCTTGGAATGGGACAGCGCCCATTCCAGGTGGGTTTGCATCGCTTGAGAGGCGGTGTCAGGCTCTCCCTCCTGGATGGACTCGAATATCGCCTCGTGTTGCTCTGCGTAGGTAAGTAGCAATACCTGTGTGCGTCCTGCCGCGATGTCGAACACCCAACCCTGCGCACGGGTGGTCGTGGCTATCGTGGCGGCGAGGAAAGGATTGTGCGTTGCTTCGGCAACCACTCGATGAAAGGCAGCATCGCTCTCGCGGAACTGTTGGCGTTGTTGGGTCTCCGCGCTCCGCTGGTTGAGGGCCACCACCTCGCGCAATTCCCGCAATTCGTGAGGCGTGATGCGCTCTGCAGCCAGGCGTGCAGCCCGCGGCTCAAGCGTAAGGCGGAACTCATAGAGACTGACCACTTGAGTGGGATCAACGGGTGTGAGAGAATCGAGCATCGTCATTGCAAACGGCGATGCCTTGTTGGCTACATACAGACCACTGCCCCTGCGCGTGTAGACCAGCCCTGTCGCCACAAGCACTTTCACCGCCTCGCGAACCACTGTACGGCTCACTCCTAGCTGCTCGCTCAACTCATGTTCGGTTGGCAGGCGATCACCGGGTTTCAGGTCGGCGGAGGTGATCAACTCTGTGATCTTTGTGGCTATTATTTCATAGGCTGGCCGGTATCCGTCCTCTGCCGGTTTCATCATGCTGGTCATGTTTTGTTCTACCTTTCCTGTCCGCGCTCCCAGCAATGGGCTTGCTCGCCGTAGCACCAAGAGCTTCTCCGCAGCCACTCTCCTTCAAAGTCGAGAGAGGGTTTGGGAGCAGCTTTTTGTTGTCCTATTAGGGGTCACCATATTTTTTCGGGAGGATCCTACGATAAGAAGCGAAACGGCTTCTCAGGCTGTTCTGTCAACTTCTCCTGACGAGAGATAAACGCTCAACGCATCTCCTATCTGCATCTTTTGCGCTTCAATTGACGAGAAGCATGCGTCAGGAGGCATCTAAGCGGGCTTAGCGTATGCCTTGCCCGAAAAAATATGGCGACCCCGTGTTGTAATGCATCTGCCCACAACAGGTCTGGTCCTGCGGGAAGTCGACCGTGTAGCCGAGGCGCTCGAGCAGATGCACGACGGCACGCCCGGTCTCTGGAAAGAGGGTATCATTGAAACAGGTGATGAAGAGTGAAACTTTCATCGAAACGTTCTCTTTCTCAATATCCATATCACGGCAGCACCAATGAGCAAGAGACCCGCGCTCGTCGCAACTGCCACTGGTATGGCCGGTGGCAGTTGAGCGGCTTGTGTGACATATCCCGCTTCAGGATACTCTCTCACCGCTTCACTGCTTCCCTCGTGCAGGGCCATCTGGATGACCTGGGCCAGGTGCAATGCCTGGCGATCTGTCGTCTGGGCGATCTGCTCCTGGCAACTGAACCCGTTAGCAATAATCAGGGTATCCTTGGCGGCATTGCGAACGGCAGGGAGCAAGACCCGTTCGCCACACTTGATTGACACATCATAGTGGTCTTTCTCGAAGCCGAAGGCACCTGCCATGCCGCAACAACCCGAGTCGAGAATCTCGAAATCCAGGCCGAGCTTTTTGAGTACCGCTTCCTCGGCCCCCATGCCCATAATGGCCTTGTGGTGGCAGTGCCCATGCACTACTGCTTTGCGATGCAGCTGTGGCGGCTGGTAGTTCGGTACTTTTCTTTCGAGAAACTCACTGAGCAGGAAGACCTGTTTGCTGAGCCGTCGAGCATTCTCATCGTTGGGGAAGAAATTGAGCAGCTCATCACGGAAGACCGCCACACAACTTGGCTCTAGGCCGACGATGGGAATACCTTCTGTGATCCGCGGTTCCAGTGTTTCAAGAATCCGACGCAGCAGACGCTCGGCAGTAGTCAGCATGCCATGGTCATAGAGTGGCCTTCCACAACAGAGGGATTGCTCAGGGACTTCGACCTGGTAGCCTGCTGCTTCGAGCACCTCCACTGCCGCCCTGGCCGTCTCCGGGCGCAAGTAGTTGTTGAAGGTGTCGGGCCACAGGATCACCCTGGGTTGGTCCTGATTGCGTGGACCTCGCTTGCGGAACCATTCCTTAAAGGTCTGGGACGCGAAGGCCGGCATCTGCCGCTCTGAGGCCACGCCTGCTATCAGCCTGGCTACATCGCGCAGCAGTGGCGTCTGGGTGAAGAAATTCACTACGCCTGGCATACGGCAGGCAAGCCGGGCCCACCAGTAGATCAGGCCCATGGCATAGGAACTCCTGGGGCGGAGTCGGCCTGAATAGTAATGGGAGAGAAATTCGGCCTTGTAGGTCGCCATGTCCACGTTGACAGGGCAATCTCCCTTACAGCCCTTACAGGCCAGGCACAGGTCCAGCGCCTCCTTCACCGACTCGCTGCGCCAGCCCTCTGTGAGGGGATCACCTTGCAGCATCTCGAAGAGCAAATGTGTTCGCCCACGCGTCGTATGTTCTTCTTCGCGGGTTACCATATAACTGGGACACATCGTGCCCCCCTCCGTCCTGCGGCATTTTCCAACACCGACACAGCGCAAGGTCGCCGCGGCAAAACTCCCCTGATCGTCAGGAAACTTGAAATGTGTCGCGAGTTGAGGCGGATTGTAGGGCGTACCCAGGCGCAGGTTCTGGTCGAGACGATAGGGGTCTACGACTTTCCCAGGATTCATCTTGCGGTCCGGGTCCCAGATCATCTTGAACTCACGGAATGCCTGGACCAGTTCCGGGCCGTACATTTTCGGCAGCAACTCGGCACGAGCCTGGCCATCGCCATGCTCTCCCGAGATCGAACCTCCATATCCGACCACTAGGTCTGCGGCTTCCTCCATGAAAGAGCGGAACTTACGGATACCGTCGCGACTGGTCAGATCAAAGTTGATGCGCGTATGGACGCACCCCTGACCAAAGTGTCCATACAGCGCAGAGGTATAGCCGTAGCGTCCGAGCAGCTTAAAGAGGTCTCGAAGGTAGCCACCTAGCTTTGCTGGCGGCACGGCGGCGTCTTCCCAGCCTTCCCAGCCGAGCGGCTCACCAGGTACGAACACGGTAGCTCCCAGCGCAGCTTCGCGGACCAACCAGATCCTGTGCGCTTCATGAGGATTCGCGAAGAGCTTCATCGACGGCGGATGCGCCGTACGTTTCAACTCCTCGATCAGTGCGCGTGCCCGGTCATCGGCGTCCTGCTTCGTTTCACTGCCAAACTCGACCAGCAGCCAGCCTGCACCCTCCGGCAGCATCACAATATTGTCCGGCTGCAGGTGCTTCTTCCTCATGTTCTCGACAAGATGGGCATCGAAGCCTTCTAGGCCGATGGGCTTGTGCGCCAGGATCTCTGGGACATGATCAGCAGCCATGTACGCATCGGGATAGCCGAGCACCAACAGCGAGCGGGCGGGTGGACTATAGACCAGGCGCGTGGTCGCCTCCAACAGCGTGACGCAGGTGCCTTCCGAGCCGATTAGCGCCCGAGCAACATGAAATCCGTTATCTGGCAGCAACTGATCCAGGCTGTAGCCCGAGACGCGACGTGGAATATTGGGGTACCGTGTGCGGATCAGGTCGGCATATTTGTCTCGCAGAGCTTTGAGCCGAGCATAAATCTCGCCACGTCGACCGCCCTCGCTGATGATCCGTTCGATTTCCTCGTCGCTGGTCTTGCCGACATGCATGCGCAAGCCATCATAGGTGAGGATCTCTAGTTCCTCGATATTGTCGCTCGTCATACCCGCCATGACCGAGTGGACACCACAGGAGTTATTCCCAATCATGCCCCCCAGAGTACACTGAGAATGCGTTGCGGGGTCTGGCCCAAACGTGAGATGGTAGTGCTCCGCCGCATTGCGCAGGTGATCGAGAATCGTGCCCGGCTGCACCCGTGCCAGCTTTTTGTGCGGGTCGATCTCGAGAACGCTGTGCATGTATTTCGACAGATCGAGTACGACTGCGATGTTACAGCATTGTCCTGCAAGGCTAGTACCCCCGCCACGTGCGAGAAGAGGCGCACCTGAGCCTCGGCAGACCGCTACGGTCGCGATCACATCTTCTACGTCCTTGGGCAGCACGACACCGATGGGCACTTGTCGATAATTGGAGCCATCCGTTGCGTAGAGGGCCCGGCTGCCCTCGTCGAAGCGCACTTCACCGCGGATCGTGCTGCGCAGTTCCTGCGCTAGCGTTTCGGCATCGAGGTTTGCGGGCCCCACTTCGCGAGTGTGAGCTCTATCTTGCCAGGTAATCACGTGTCTCATTGACCTCTTCCTCTCACTTGCATTGGGCGTCAATTATGGAATGATCCCTGGGATCAGGTACTGCATGCTCCTCATTCCTCGTCTTCGCCTTTCCTGTTTGTGCTCCTATCACCGGGTTATGCAGTATACAGAGCCTCTCCGGGGTTATTCTGCTTCAACATCGATAGTGGGCTTGAGAATAGCTTTTTGTTGTCCAATTACTATGCGTCAGAATATGCGAAAAAAGCCTACTTGTCAAGATGTTGAAGATAAGGCAAGTCTGAAAGCATATCCAAAGTTATCATACTAATTAATTACCCATCGACAAAGTGAGTGAAGATCACCTGCCTGGTTTCTTGTCGTGAGAAATGGAATCAAGCAGCCTTAGCATGTGATATTACGCCTGGAGAGACTTGATGTGTGGCAATAAGGGATACGCTTACACTTTTGCCAGGGAATCTTGATGAAACGAAGAAATGGCAATAAATTTGTATGACTCCTTTTAAATTGTGATGAAAATGAGATATACAACTCAGGCACGGCGATCTTCCTGGCAGTAGTGCTGACTTCGCTGGTGTTTGTGGGGACAGGCACAAACCCGAAAGTGATTACCCAGGCGCTGGCAGATACCTGGAGACAGCTGCGCTTTGCCATCTTGACCGTGGTACTCATCATAGGCCTGGCCTATCTCTTCAACTACTCTGGTATGGCCTACACGTTGGGCCTGGCAATCTCGAAAGTGGGGGCGATCTTCCCCTTCTTCGCGGTCTTCCTGGGATGGATTGGCGTTTTCCTGAGTGGTAGTGATACCTCAAGCAACGCGCTCTTCGGAAACCTGCAAGTGGTAGCGGCGAAACAGCTCCATCTTAGCCCGGTATTGATGGCTGCTACGAACTCCTCCGGTGGAGTGATGGGCAAAATGGTCTCGCCGCAAAATGTAACGACAGGGGTCTCGACGAGTACACTGGTTGGCAAGGAAGGTTTGATTGTAGCGCGAATCTTTAAGCACAGTATCTTCCTGGCGGTCTTGCTCGGATTATTGGTGATGGCACAGCAGTACCTGATTCCGTGGATCATTCCACACTGATAGCGTATGAGCACTTCTTCATAGGTGACATGAGTTTTCTCAGTGGGAATGTAGCTGTTTGACTTCGACACGACCTGGAAGGGATATTGATGTGTGTCTGTTGTAAAATACAAGTTGATAGACACAGCCTCAACTTAAGAGCAACAGACGGATGCTCCCAATGTCCCTTCCTGGTCCCAGGAGACGTACTTGACCCGTATCCATGTGCCAGGTAACGAGCAGTGAAATCCCTGGTTCAAAAAGGAAGAAAAAGGAGGATTAGCATTGGCCCATCAAATCTACACTGATCTTTTCACTCAGTTTCTGCAGCGGCTCTCCTCGGCTGGTGGTGAGTCTCACCAGGTAGCACGTTTAGCAGAAGCAGCGGATCTCATTGCCGCCCATCCTGCACTGATTGCCGGTGAAATTGTTGTTCCGCCAACCTTTGGCCGTCATCAACGTTGGGGATCAATACTTCCGCTATTGAGCAGTAAAGGCATAACAATACGCGAGGCTGGAAGTCCTGCCAGCGTTGCCGATGCTCCTGCAGGTCTTTCCGGTGCGGACCTGTCTGTCGCTGAGACGGGTTCTGTTCTCCTCGCTGAAAACGCTCTCGAAGCAAGAGTCGTCAGTATGCTTACACTGACGCACTTCGTCCTCGTGAGTGAAGACAAGCTTGTTCCTATGCTAGATGACGCTGCTGTGATTTTACAGCGGCTGACCAGGGCAGGTTCCGATCAGCGTCACTATTGTTCTTTTGTCACAGGTCCTAGTCGTACCGCTGATATCGAGCGCACGCTTACTATCGGTGTGCAAGGGCCCAAAACGTTGTGTGTCATTATTGTTGCAAATGGGGAGAAGTAAAGCTATGACTAGCAACTATAAAGTCACACCCCTCCAACAGGTTGTGAGCGAAGAAACGGCGAATCGCACTCATGAGGACCAGCCTTTCGAGGAGTGCCTGGAACAGGCACTCACAGACGATAACATGCACCGTGCCCTGGAACGATTTTGCCCCTTCCTGGCGTGCAACCCGCGGAACAGTTTTTGCTTCTGAGGAGGCCGATTACGGTTCTGACTACAGCTTTGCGCACATGAGAGCTACGCTGCGTAAAGCGAAAGACTACGCCATCGAGCACCAGGCAGAAGCTGCGGGAGCAGTCATTTACGAGGCACGCACGGCGGAGGACGCCAACCGTTATATATACGAACTGTGCCAGCGCAAGGGGATTGACCTTGTTGTCAAATCCAAGACCATGGTGAGCGAAGAGACGGAGTTGAATCACTACCTGGAAGCGCGAAGTATCAAAGCCGTTGAAACCGACCTCGGTGAATGGGTGGCCCAACTCGCCCATGAACGTCCCTCACACATGGTGATGCCTATCATTCATAAGACGCGCCAGCAGGTGGGTGCGATCCTTGCAGAGACCCTTGGTCGCGAGATTTCGCGTGAAGATGTTGCCGAACAGGTTGCAGTGATTCGTGTTGAGCACCGTAAATCATTTCTCAACGCCGGCATGGGCATCAGTGGGGCGAATGCGCTGATTGCTGAAAGTGGCACCGTGATGATACTCACTAATGAGGGGAATGGCCGTCTTGTAACCTCGTTACCACCTGTACATGTCGTTATGGCTGGTTATGATAAACTGATCAGCACGTTTGCCGAGGCCATGACACAGTTGCGCCTGCTTGCGCGCAGTGCCACTGCCCAGCACATTACGAGCTATACGACTTTTATCACTGGTCCCGCGACGCCGGACAAAGAGATGCATATCGTTCTTGTTGATAATGGGCGTAGTGAGATGCGCGATGATCCCCGTTTCAAAGATGCACTGCGCTGCATTCGTTGCGCTGCCTGTGCCAACATCTGCCCGCCCTATCAGCAGGTGGGCGGCCACGCCTTCGGCTATATCTACAGTGGCGCTATTGGACTTGTCATCACTCCATTCCTGCATGGCCTTGAGGCCGGAGCAGGTCCACAGAGCCTCTGTGTCAGCTGTAATGCCTGCGAAACTGTTTGTCCCGTCGAAATACCTCTGCCAAGCCTGATTCTCGACGTGCGTCATCGTACAGTGGAGGCAAAAGGCTTGCACTGGATCAAGAAACTGGTCTTTGGTACAATGGCCCATCCCCGCATCTTCGGTTTTTTCACTCGGCTTGCCAGTATAGGTCAGTTTCCGATTACATGGGGCGGCAAGTATATTCGTGCTCGTAACTTTGGTGTATTGGGCAAACTTCCTGTCATGCGTGCTCTTGTCGAACTTGCACGCTGGCGCAGTCTGCCAGCTTTTGCGACAAAGCCTCTGCGCGATAGGGTGAAAGGACAGTTGTCGCCGTCTTCGAGTAGTCTAACAGGTCAATCCAGTATAGAGAATACTGGCATAAAGGTCTGCTACTTCGCGGGTTGTATGATAGATCGTCTTTTTCCCGAAATGGGAGAGGCTGCCATTAAAGTGCTGGGAGCCTGTGGTGTTCAGGTAACTTTTCCGCAAAAGCAAAGTTGTTGCGGCCTGATTGCGCTCAATTCTGGTGATCGCGCAGATTGTATGACAATGGCACGCCAGACGATTACGGTGCTGGAGCAGGTACTGGAAGAGAGTAAGGCTGACTACATTGTTGGCGCCACTACAAGTTGTGTAGTAACCCTGACACAGGACTATATCAGGCTCTTCGAGGATCTACAGCAGCAAGAGTGGCTGCGGCGAGCACGGGCGTTGGCCGCAAAGGTAATGGATTTTGCGAGTTTTATGGATCATGTAGTGCTAGCAGGTGGGGCTACTCTTCCCATACGAGGATTCAATGCATCACCTGATATGATCGTGACCTATCACGATTCCTGCCAGTCGATTAATTGTCTTGGACTACGATCGGAGGCGCGGCATATCATCCAGGACGTGTTGGGATTGGAGTTGCGGGAGATGCCGCAGTCAGACGTGTGTTGTGGATTCGGAGGCTCGACTTCGATTGAGCACGGTGATGTGTCGGAACGCATTATGAACAATAAACTGAATAATGCGGTGAGCACAGGGGCAACGGTGATTGTTACAGACAACCCCGGCTGCCTCATGCATCTTCGCGGAGGAGTTGATGCAAGTCGGCGGCGGGTCCGTGTACTGCATTTAGCGCAGCTTATTGCTGAGCAATTAGAGTACTGACCAGGTTAAAAGATTTGCCATATCTGTGTGATATTGGCAAGCAGACAAGAAAATGTAGAAAAGGAGGGTGTGTGTAAGCATTCAAAGTTGACCCATTTCCAAAATCTTATATAATGACATACGCCTTGATAGAGAGCAATACTTACATGCATTCAGAAACTCTACCGTCGTAGCTAGATGCGGCCGCATCCTTCTCATCTGAATACAAGAAAGTATTAAGGACATCTGAGGAGAAAAACTATGACAGAACATACGAAAGTCAAACCGAGTTATTCAGGTATTTGCAAATTTTGCCGGGGCGAATTTGAGAAGGCAAAAATGTCCCAGCATTTGAAAAACTGCAAAGAGCGCGCGCGGATGGAAGCAGAAACCGCAAAATCACCTAAAGGCAAAAAGTTTGTACGGACAAAACTGTTCCATATTGTGGTAGAGGGAAAATACAATCCACAATACTGGAT
>VBHI01000441.1 GCA_005881495.1 Chloroflexota bacterium | reverse complement strand
AGTTGTCCCCAGGCGGTCGGGATCTCGGTGATTTCGAAGCGGTCGCGGATCGTCACGCGCGCTTCGTCCCCGTTCTGATAGGTGAAGACATAGTCGGCGATGAGCTCACCGACAGGGCCACCAGCGGAGATGCTCGACGCGAGCAGGCGGTGGGCCACGATGATCGACCGCGCGCTCTCATCGATGGGGATGCTCAGGGGCTCGTTCTGCAGCCCATCTCCAAACGCGACAAAACAGCGTTGCGGGTCGGTGCCGACGAGGAACGGCAAGCCACGAAACTGCTGCGGCCCAATGGGGGCCGTCCCCTGCTCTCCTAGGAGCGCCAGCCCGGCGTTCTGGAACGCCATCAGGTCTATCGGAGTGTACTCGTCCATCTGTCTCCTCCTGCGGGTGTTCTAACGAACGCGCCTGCTGTACGAGAGACCCAGAGTTGGGGGGAGGGAAACGATTCCGCGCAACATCCAGCCACATCTTCACTTTAGCCCGCTCTGCGCCCATACCGCTTGCTCTGGGTAGGATTGCTGTGCTACGTGCCATTCTAGCACAAATCCAGGTCGTTTGCTTGCCTCCTGTCCACGTGGACAGGCTTCGCAAAAGTTCTCGTTACTGTCTTCCTGGGGTGGAGGCGAACTGCCAAAGAAATGTGATGGAATGAAGTCTGGGGTCGCGGGTGTTTTATTCAGTAGGAGAATTTATTGAGTCCGCTCTCTGGGCATTTAGTCCTCCATAGGATGATGTGCGGATGGAATGCGGTCTCCCCAACGAGGTCGGGCGCAAACTGACCTGACGACGATCTCCTCAGACCTGTACAGGTATTGTCTCATCATGTGCCTCGATGTATAACGTGATCGAGACCCTCGCACAGAAGTGAAAACAAGTGCCCGGCGAAAAATATCTGAGCGTGGCCAGGATATTAGAAGTGTAAAGTGAGGAGAATATGTCAAGAAAATCAAAACAATCCAAACACAAGAAAAAGTTTACTGCCAGCTTGTCGCCAGTCGACAAATATCTCGACCTCATTGGACATCAGATCTTTCAGGGAAACTACGCTGAGGCAGTTGCTACCTGCGAACGCCTATTGAACTACCTTCCACGGCATGCTCCGCAGCGCGCTGATGTGCTGGCTCAACTGGGAACCGCACAGGCCATGCTCCAGAATTTCCCGCAAAGCTATGAAGCTTTTACCGAAGCGCTTGCTTTAGAGCCGAAGAATGCCGAGCTCTGGTACAACCGGAGTACGGCGAGTCGCTTCGTTTCGCGCTTTGGTCAAGCTCTACAGGATATTGAGCGTGCGATCGAACTGAATACGAGAAGTGAACTGGCTGAGAAGTTCGATAAGGAATTGCAGTTCGGTCGGAAGATGGCGGAAGAGTCGAGAAAACTGCGCGGGCCGCACTTCACGCTGGATCAACTGGTCGAGCAAGAAAATCTCTTTCAGCAGGGCCTGACATTGATGGAGGCTGAGAGGTGGCAAGAAGCTGGACAGGCTTTTCAGGCATCGATTGCCATGAGTGATTGCTTGCCGCAGCCCTGGGGCAACCTGGGGATATGCTTGATGATGCAGGCACGCTACGACGAGGCCGAGGCGGCTTTGAAACGCGCGCTTGAGATCGACCCGCAGTACACCCTCGCAAAAAATAACCTGGCAGCGCTGCCCGAATTCCGGCGAACAGGCCCGCCGGATTTGGTCGCGCTGAACGAGCCTTATAAGCACAGCAAGCTTAAGCAAGCTATCACTTTTATCAAGGAGTAACAACGTAACAATGGCCAATCGGAATAAGAAAACCACGACACAGCTGGGGAAGCAGCCCCCGCGTTACCGCTTCTTTCTCAATCCCTATGAGGACGTGCGGTTTACGAGGTGCCCGCAGTGCGATAACAAGATGCACCAGCGGAAGCTGCCATTGGTGATCCATGTCGATCCAATGCAGGT
The DNA here is from genome assembly GCA_005881495.1 of Chloroflexota bacterium. The sequence goes on along the minus strand of VBHI01000441.1, from coordinate 125 downwards.
GCTCTCTCTCAACAAGACGTGCCGCTACTGTCCCTTCTGTGATCTACTCATTGCGCATCAAGACGACGTGGAACATTTTCTTGCCTCCTTTTTCACCGAGCAAAATCCAGAAGTCGTTGGGAACG
>VBHI01000019.1:3276-17603 GCA_005881495.1 Chloroflexota bacterium | reverse complement strand
CACAACCGTGTAAAGGTACATGGAATCTTTACGCACGAATATCAGCCAGCGCGCATCGTATTTCTTGTTGCACTTCCTGGTCTTCTTCAACCGACAGGGCTAGTTGTAAAGCCTGCTTTGCCTCTACGCCACCGATACGTCCCAGTGCCCATGCTGCATGTCCCCGAACAAGTGGTTCATGATCGCGGAGCGCACCAAGGAGCGCTGGCACAGCCTGCTGATCTCCAATATTCCCCAATGCGACACAGACATTGCGCAGCAGCCCACGCCGTTTTGTACGTCTGATAGGGCTGTGACGAAAGCGTTCACGGAATTGCTCTTCAGTCAATGAGAGTAAAGGGATCAATTCGGGACTGCTGCCCACTGGTGCACGCGGGCGAAATGCTTTGTGGGGTTCCCTTGATACTGTTTTCGGGGTATTCCTCAATCCAAGGCGTCTTTCTGCTACAATATTGACAGGGCAGACCTCCTGGCAAATGTCACAGCCAAAGATTAAATTGCCCATCAGCGGGCGCAGCTCGAGGGGGATGCTACCGCGCAGTTCAATGGTCAGGAATGAGATACAGCGAGTATTATCGAGCACGTAAGGCGCGGGCAGAGCCTGCGTTGGACAGGCATGAAGGCAAATTTCACAGTTTCCGCAGTTTGTTTTAAGCGGGGTATCGGTTTTCAGTGGCAGGTTCGTAACGATTTCAGCAAGAAAGACCCAGGATCCCCAGCCTTTCGTGAGAATATTGGTATTTTTGCCGTACCAGCCCAACCCGGCGCGTTGAGCTACCGCGCGATCTACCATGCGTCCGGTATCGACAAACAGGCGGGTCTCTACATCATTGCTAATTTCTTTACGCGCATATTCACGCAGCCAGGCGGTAAACTGCTCAAGCCTCGCTTTGATGACTTCGTGATAGTCGTCACCCCATGCATAACGTGAAATGCGCCCGCGAGGCACGCTATCAGACGTTTCGCCAGGCTGCTCGCTAAGATAGCACATTGCCAGTGTAATAATGGACTGAGCTCCTGGCAGGAGCGCATCGGGATGACAAGATACTTCGGCGCGCTCTGCGGTAAACCAGGGGAGTCCGTCCATCAAGCCCTGGGCAATGCGCTCTTTGATGACACGCTCGGCCTCAGGCAAAGCCTCGGCGGAGGTAATGCGCGCTGTGTCAAAGCCGAGCGAGTAAGCATATTCTTTGATGGTCGCAGGATTCAACATTAGATCAACACATCTCGACGTCTATTTACCCAGAGGGCGATGCCAATAAATACCACCAGGTAGACCGCGAGTACGAGCAGTGCATGAATATCAGTTGTTGCTTGTGGTACTTGCGCACCAGGTGATTGAGGAAAAATATATGGACTATCGTTTTGTAGCAATACAGAAATGTTTGGGCCAATGAGATAGGCTGGAAGAGCCTGAAAAAAACTCCCGAGAGGCCCACTGATTGTTCTTCCAAATAGCCCAATAATGCTGATCGCCGGTTCAATCAAAAAACTCCAGGTCAATACTCCTGCCATTCCTGCGGCAGTTGCCCGTCCCAACGTTGATAAGAAAAGTGCCATCATTGCGTATGTAAACAGACCAAGCATAGTGATCAGCATATAAAGGAGAGCATGACCAAGCCAGCTCATACTGAAGAAATCAAAGGTAGGGGTTATCCCGGTTATGACATTAAGCATGAAGCCGGTGAGAATGCCAAGGAGCGTTATCCCTACTACGCACAGCACAACAGCGTCGGCTGCAGCACCGATTTTTGAGAGGAGTAATTGAGTCCGTGTCGGGCCGCGAGTAAGCATAAGCCGCACCGTTTTATCGGTGTATTCTCCGCCAACAATAGTACTCACGAGAATGATTATCAATATCTGTCCCAATGTCAGAAGTAACTGTGTTATCAGGGATAAAGATTCAGGTAAACGTAGCGATTCAGAAAAGCGGCGTAAGACTTCTGGTGGTGCACCACTTTTCGCCTCCAGAAAAGTTGCTAGCGCAAGCAAGCCGAAGAGACTTACTGTTGCCATAATGCCGATAAAAGTCAGCACCTTAGACATCAAGCGGCGACGTATCTTGTACAGTTCCATCCCAGTCAGGCGCAGCAAAACACTAACGTAATCTTGTTGCCCCATCAAAACTGAGCTTGCCCTACCTGCCGGAGGAATCGGAGATTCAGGCATTGCTCGATATGAGTATTTCATTCCTTCCCTCTCTTGTTCTCTTTATCAATCAGACCTGGGTCTCTTACTGCCCAGATTGTGGATCACTCGAATCCCTCGCCAGTGCTGCCATACCCGGTCGCGGTGGGCTGATAGAGGCCGGAGGCGTTGTGAGTCCCAGGAAAATCTCCTCCAGGCTCCCCTCTTGAGGATGGATCTCCGCGGCAAAAAGATTATGTTGTGCCAGCAGCGCGTTAAGCTCAGCCGAGCGGGCACGAGGAGCGTCCACCCGGAGAATAGGCATATTTTGTTTACTGGTATCCATATACACTTGCGCAATCCATGGATATTCTCTCTCTTTGTTTTGCTGCAGCAGCGTAAGGGCCTGCTCTGTTTCGTTGATGGTGTTCAAGCGAATGATAATTTGTTCGCCTTGCTGTAGCAGTTTATTGACTGCACCCTGCTTGATCAGGTTCCCTTTTTGCAGGATAGCCACGCGATTACATACTTGCTGTATATCATGAAGGAAATGGCTGGAAATGAAGATGGTCTTTCCCAGCGTTGACAGTCGCTGGATCAGCTGGCGAATCTCGAATTGACCAGCCGGATCTAGTCCATTCGTCGGTTCATCTAAGATCACCAGCTCTGGATCGGCAAGGAGGGCAGCGCCAATGCCCAGGCGTTGTTTCATACCCAGGGAATAATTGCGAAAGGCATCTTCTGCCTGGGCACCCAGTTCAACAATTTCAAGCACTTCTTCAACTCTCCGATTGCTTGCGCTCCCTGAGACCATCCCTGAGGCGGCGGCAACAGCGTGAAGATTATCTTTCCCGGAGAGGTATGGGTAAAAGGCAGGAGTTTCCACTATTGCCCCAATACGCTGGAGAATTGCTGGCAGTTGATAGGCGTTATCCATACCAAAAATAATTGCACTGCCCGCTGTTGGCCGTATCAGGCCCAATAACATACGAATAGTGGTCGTTTTGCCAGCACCATTAGGCCCAAGAAAACCAAAAACATCACCTCTCATTACCTGGAGATGGAGATCGTTGACAGCCACTAGTTTCCCGAAGGCTTTGGTGAGCCTGTTTGTACTAATGACAATGTTGCTGTCGTATGTGAATGTATCTTCATTGTCCGCCATACTCACAATCCTTCGTTACTGAATGGTTTTTTTGTTTTGCTGCCTGGAATTATTTTTGATTTTCAGCGAAAAATACGTTTATTATCCCGTATGCACAGTTTACACGATAGGAGCAAGTTTTTGGGAGTGGGGTTGATCCCGGTATCCATCCTGCACTATTTTCATATTCGACAGTATCGATCAAATTATGCTAGACTACCTCAGGTATTCTTTGGCTGTTTTGCGATACTGATCGGGAAAATCTTGTATTATTAGGAGAGTTCATGGAAGCAACATTGAACGGCCCAACGGGGCGTATAACCTTGGGGCCCACGCCGTTAACTATTGGACGTATGCCTGGTAGCCAACTACTCATTACTGATCCCCAGGCGTCAGGCTACCATGCCGAAATACGTCACGAAGGGCAGGGATATAGCATCATCGACCTCGGTAGCACCAATGGCACATTTGTAAATGAACAGCTACTGGTACCTCATGTCTCACGTATCCTCTTTTCAGGTGATCAGGTGCGTATCGGAGGAACTGTGTTTACCTACGAGGCAAGTGGGTCAGACCTGTTCGCCCCTACGGTCTATGTTGGTCCACAGGGCAATACACCTGCCATTGAGCCAACTGTTGCCGTACCACCTCCTCCGAGTTATGGCTCTAACGCACAGCAGGGCTATCCAGTGCCTCAACCACACTATCCTCCACCGGGCACACCAGGTATCCCTGCCTACATGCCCGGTGGACCAGCAAAGAAAAAAAGCCGCAGGGGCCTCTGGATCACACTGAGTATCATCGTTGTCTTGCTCTTAGCATTTAGCGCCTTTGGCACCTACGCTTATGCGAACCGTTCAACTCCGACAAAGACACTGACAACCTTCTGCAATGATCTCAAGTCAAGTAACTATCACGACGCCTATCAACAGTTATCGAGTAGCGACCAAAGTAAGGTAAGCGAAGAGAAATTTACGAGCTCTTTGCAGCAGAGTTTCGCCTCGGCAGGAGGCTTGAAAGACTGCACGTTCAGTAACGAGAGTGACGACGGTTCGACAGGAACTGCGGTAATGACGTTAACTTTGAACCTCACCCTCGTCCCTCCTATCAACTATCATACGACACTCGTGAACGAGAGCAGCACCTGGAAAATAAATCAAATCACAAGGCAAACATGAGTACGGCAAAAAGAGAGATGCAGGGAGACCCACGTCGCGCCTGAGGCTGTATTCAGCAGCGCGTTGAGCAAAGGCCAGTCGGCGATCGCATCGCTGCCGTCTTTCATCGCCTCCGTTTCGCGGTATGGCGAGGCCACCGATCCACTATCCAGGTGGTCACGCCCAATCACAATAGGGGCCTTGACAATGCCCTTCGCTACCAGGTCGTTGAAAGCAAGCCCGGCTTTGTCCCGTTGCCCATACTCTAGCCAGCAGATACGCGCCGGCAGCCCCTGGAAATGGATTTTCTGTCTTGCCAACATAATCCATCGCTTCAGCGCGCCGTTTTCAGGAAATAGTGCGAGAATCGCCTCATCGGTACGGTAGATATCCTCGGGATCGCCGGAGAGAGCTACCCAGCGGAAAGGGCCTTTGCCACGACAGAAAAGAGGGCGTATGTAGGCGGGGACAAAGCCCGGAAAATCCAGGGCGTGTGTCTCACCGGCAGCAAGTGCCTGTCCACGCAGATTGTTGCCGTAGTCAAAAACGACTGCTCCCATCTTTTGCATAGCAAGCATCGCACGTACATGGATGACCATTGAGGCCATCGATCGTTGAATATAGGCCTGTGGATCATGCTGGCGCAAATCATCAGCTTCTTCTAGCGAGAGGCCGGCAGGAATATAGCCGTTGAGCGCGTCATGAGCCGAGGTCTGGTCGGTCACCATGTCTGGTACGATGCCACGCCGCACCAGCTCTGGATATACCTCAGCAGCATTGTCGATGAGCCCGATGGAGAGGGGTTGACCTTGATTGACAGCCTCTCGTACTTGATGCAGGGCCTCATCAAGCGTGCTTGCCATCTCATCGCAATAACCTGTTTCCAATCGACGCTGTATGTGGGATGGATCAACCTCGACCGCCAGGCAGACCCCCTCGCTCATGGTAATTGCCAGCGGTTGAGCACCGCCCATGCCGCCTAATCCTGCGGTGAGAATGAATCTGCTTTTGAGCGTACCACCAAAGTGCTTGCGAGCCGCCTCCGCGAAGGTTTCATAAGTTCCCTGCACAATGCCTTGCGAACCGATGTAGATCCATGATCCAGCGGTCATTTGCCCATACATTGTCAGGCCAAGTGCCTCCAACCGTCGAAACTCGTCCCAGTTACCCCAATAGGGTACCAGGTTGGAGTTGGCAATCAGCACGCGTGGCGCGTCGCTGTGGGTACGAAATATGCCGACCGGTTTGCCTGATTGTACCAATAATGTCTCGTCATTTTCCAACTGTCGCAGCGAGTGTACAATAGCATCGAAGGCTGCCCAGGAACGTGCTGCGCGTCCTGAACCGCCATAGACAACCAGGTCATTGGGACGTTCGGCAACATCCGGGTCCAGGTTGTTCATAATCATACGTAAAGCGGCCTCCTGCTGCCAACCTTTACATGAAAGTGTTGTTCCTCTCGGTGCGCGGACGGTGCGCGGCCCATGTCCCTGCGGCGTCTTTGCGGAAGGGGTATGCTCTGTATCGGGCATATTGAAATAGCTCCTTTCCTGCTGAGCGGTTACAATTGATATTGATGCGTATAATCAACTTCACTTGAGTATATCCCATATCGCTTATTGATGGGAAATGCTGTACAGAACATGAATTGTCTCTCGACAGAAGTTGCCATCGTATAGCTATTATGCATAGGTATTTCTCAATTTAGCGTGATATTCGCTCATTGAAAAAATGTTGCTACAAGCCTATGCTCACCGTCATTACTATCATGCAGCATATAGTATATTGTGCCGCTCAAATCATTCTTGAGGCATCATTATGGATCTACAAACATTAGTGAAAGGCATTGAAGCCTACACGCAACAGCATGTATCACAGTATATCGATGAACTAAGTGAATTGTGCTCGATTGACTCGTATAGTTATTACAAGCCGGGGTTGGACGAGATGGCTCTCTGGCTGGCGATGCGCATGCGTAACATGGGCATAGATGCTACTATTATCGAACATGAGGAATGGGGCAATGATATAGTGAGCAGAGTACATGGAGAGGGTCAAGGGAATGTCCTTCTGGTAGGACATACAGATACCGTTTATCCTGTGGGTATAGCCTCTGCGCGCCCGGTACGGCTGGAAGAGGACATGTTGTATGGGCCAGGTGTCAGCGATATGAAGGGCTGTATTCTCCTGGCGATCTACGCCATTGAAGCTTTGCTGGCTATCGGGTACCGGCCTTTTAAAGAGCTTCGCCTCCTCTGCGTCTCCGACGAGGAAACTACCTCCCGTCATTGCTTAAAACTCATCGAACATGCCTCCCGCAATTGTCGCGGCGCGCTCATTTTAGAGGCGGCGCGCGACAATGGGGATATTGTTAGCGCACGTAAAGGCAATGCCAGGTACACGCTTACCGCGCACGGTCGCTCCGCCCACGCCGGTGTCGAGCCAGAAAAGGGGCGCAATGCTATAGTAGAGCTGGCCCATCAAATCCTCCAGTTTCAAGCTCTCGACGGCTGGCGCGAAGGGTTGACCATTACTCCTGGCGTTTTCACTGGCGGCACTATGGCAAATGTAGTGCCTGACCTGGCGCAGGTTCAATTCGATATACGCTACCTGCACTCCGAGGACAGAGTCGATACAGAGATGCAATGGCGGAAAATAATGCAACAGCAGCAAGTACCAGGGGTGGAATTGACCCTGGAAGTTGAAGCAGTTTTTAAGGAGCCAATGGTCCCTACACCGGAGAGTCTCAAACTGGCCCATGCGGCCCAGGATATCGCCGGAATGTTAGGATTTTACGTCAACCACGTGCTAACGGGAGGATCATCGGATGGGAGTTATACCTCCGGCTTTGGTGTACCGACGCTGGATGGACTCGGTCCCGTTGGTGGTCTTGACCATAGCCCCAATGAATATCTCGTCGTGAGCAGCGTTGCTCCTCGCACTGCTCTCCTGGGAGGTCTGATAGCTTCGATAGGCATGCAAACTATTGGTTCATAGCCCTGTATGCAATCGCCTTCTTGTCCCTCTTCAGGCGGTTATGATATAATCTGTGAAGAAATCATAGCGTATGTAATACGTAACAGATCGATTGATGGAACTTGCCCCACCAGAGCATTACATCGGCCTCGTGCTACAGGGGATTCTTAAATAGTAGGCCGTATTGGCGAGAGTCGAATCTGTCTCCCTGCTCCATGCGCTGGAAAGCACATTGGCTGGTACAGTAGGTTGGATACCCAGGAAAGGACTGTTGTTATATGATTGATCCCGATAGCGAATTAGGAGCACGATACCAATCAGTCATGACGAATCCTGACTGGTATCAGACGAATATTCCTTGCCAGGTAGGCTGTCCAGCTCATACCGATGTTTCGACCTATATTGGTTTGATTTCCCAGGCCCGTTTCGACGAGGCGTATCTTTTGAACCGTGAAGCCAACGTGGTACCTGGCGTCCTTGGACGGACCTGTGCTCGCCCCTGCGAGCCTGTCTGTCGCCGTAACAAAATCGACGGTAAACCTATCGCTATTTGCTGGTTGAAGCGGGCCGCCGCTGACCACCGCGAGTATCAGCATCGTGCGCAGCGACCCCCTATCACGAAGGACAAGAGTATTGGCGTCGTTGGTGCGGGTTCCGCTGGCCTGGCTGCCGCGCGCGACTTGCGCGAGATGGGCTACCCCGTCACCGTTTATGATGAATATCCCACCGCTGGCGGTGTGATGGTTAATGGTATTCCCGTCTGGCGTTTGCCACGCGATGTCACGTTTGAAGAATGTGATGAATACATGGCGGACCTGGGCGTTGAAGTACAATACAATACCAGGGTCGGGCGTGATATACAGGTCACAGACCTGCTTAAGAAGCATGATGCCGTATTTCTCGCTGCAGGCTGCTATATCTCAAATCCTCTGACGGGCCCTGATAACAAAGTGATCCCTGGTGCGAACCTCAAGGGCGTTGAGGATGGTATCAAGCTGCTGGCGAAGACGAATTACGGCGAACCAGCCTACATCGGCAAACGTGTGATTGTCCTGGGTGGTGGCTTCACTGCAATGGACTGTTGCCGTACTTCAATTCGCTTTGGCGCTGAGAAGGTGTACGTCCTGTACCGCCGTTCTCAGGAAGAGATGCCTTCTGACGAATACGAAGTTGATGAAGCCACGTTAGAACATGTCGAGTTTCAATACCTTGTCACTCAGGTTGAGGTATTGAGCAACGACGGTGTGCATGTGAGTGGTCTCAAGCTTGTTCGTAACAAGTTAGGTGATCCCGATCCTAGTGGTCGCCGTCGTCCTATTCCTATTCCAGGTAGTGAATTTGTCGTTGAGGCGGACACTATTATACCGGCCTTTGGGCAGTCGAGCGATGGGGCCTGGGTTCCAGCGAAAGAGCTGAAGCTCGATGTCAATAGATGGGGTATTCCCCTGGTTGACCGGGAGACCTGGATGACAAACTCTCCTGGCCTTTTCGCGGGCGGCGATTATACTGAAGGCTCACGCAACCTCATCTCAGCCATAGCCGATGGGCGTGATGCTGCCGTCGCGATCAACCGTTATCTCGGCGGAGTAGACAAACCCGCTGAAGCTGCGGAAGAAATAGAGCTGCCAGATTATCGACGTGGGATGGTTGATGACTATGAATCTATCGCGCATCACAATATTCCCGGCTTGCCATTAAAGGACCGTTATAGTAATACACGCGAGACAGAGACTGGCTATACTCCTGCGCAGGCTGTTGAGCAGGCGCGCCGTTGTCTCCAATGCCAGTTGAATATCATGATTGATCCGTCGATCTGTATTCTCTGTTCTGGCTGCGTGGATATCTGTCCTTATGACTGTATCAGCATGGAAGGCCTCTCGCGCGTGGTCAAAGGTGATCCAATGCACCTGGGTACGGAAGATTGGAGAGGTGGTGCCGATATGATCATTGACGAGGAGAAATGTATCCGCTGCGGTCTATGTATCGTGCGCTGCCCCACTGATGCCATCTCAATGGTGCAGTTCGAAGTGTCCAGCCCGAATGACCGCTGGTCCGTTTCTAAAATCCCAATGCTTAATATCCGGTAATAAGTACCCGAAAGGCCAGTGCTTACTATCCGGTAATAAGTACCCGAAAGGCCAGTGCTTACTATCCGGTAATAAGTACCCGAAAGGCCAGTGCATAGACGGCTCTCATGCACGTCCATACCGCTCCCACCCCTACAAATGTCACGGGGGTGACGCCTATCTACCTGCGAATGTAGCTTCGTCTCGTAGGGGCGGGGGAGGTGTGGATGTGGGGAGGGGACGCTTGCGTCGCCCCCGTACCTATCCACCCTGCTCCATCACCCTTGCCCGCAACGGGCAGCCCAGTGGCCCCTTGTATCATACCCCCAGGCACGCTTCTTGAATGAACCAGGTGGAGATCTGGCTGAGTATTCTGGTGCGCAAGCTGTTCACCACGAAATTATGGAGAAACAAGGAAGACTCGTATGGAAGAGGTTAAAAGATACTGCAATATAAAGGAAAAATCGAAAGAGGGGGTCCTGAAGTCGCTGTTAGATTGTTGAGTACTCTCAAGGATGACGAAAGTGAATATGTAAGAAAATCCGCTGGCAACGCTCTAAGGGATATTAGCAGGAAACATAAAGATGTAGTTGCAGAAGAACTAAAAACATGGGACACCACTAACAAGAAAGTGCTGTTTACATACGGGCTAGCAAATAAGTTTTTGGGCTAAAAGCGGAGTGAACCCATTTTACTAAAAAAATTCCCAAATTCACAAAGGATCGTTATATCATAAGGAACTCAAAAAGAAGTTCCATTGACATACAAGAAATAATACATCTATAAAATGCACAAAAAACCTCATGCATAGAAGATGCGCTGATGATGTCTACAAGTAGCAGAGGGCTTGCCTCCGAGGTAGTTGTATGAATATTTTCGAGTTCCGCGACCGGCTGATTGGTGACTATGCTTCATATATCGAGAGCTTTATCCAGATTCGCGATCCCCACATTCACGACTTTGTTGAACGACAATTACAAAAGGGTATGCTCTGGCCTGATCCCCTGATTCAACTCAACCCGTTATTTGCGCCGGGAGAAACCATTGATGAACTGGTGGCGCGGGGCACGTTGCACCGGGAATGCGCGAGGATCTTTCGCAAGGATAAAACGGAGAGCGACCAGGGCCGTCCGCTGCGCCTGCATAAACACCAGTCTCAGGCCATTACCGTTGCGCGGAGTGGCGCAAGCTATGTGCTTACCACCGGCACGGGTTCGGGGAAAAGCCTCGCCTATATCGTTCCCATCGTCGATTATGTGCTGCGCCATGGCAGTGGCAAGGGTATTCAGGCCATCGTTGTCTACCCGATGAACGCGCTGGCGAACAGCCAGCTCAAGGAACTGGAAAAATTTCTGTGCCTTGGTTATCCCAACAAGAAGGGGCCGGTGACCTTTGAACGCTACACGGGACAGGAATCGGAGGAAGAGCGAGAGCGCATTCGCGCCAACCCCCCTGATATTTTGCTCACCAACTATGTGATGCTGGAACTGATCATGACGCGCTCGACTGACGCGTCACTGATATCTTCGGCAGCGCTAGGTTTTCTCGTACTGGACGAACTGCATACCTATCGCGGTCGCCAGGGCGCGGACGTGGCGCTGCTGGTACGCCGTGTTCAGAAACGTATGGGGATGAGCGAACTGCAATATGTCGGTACCTCGGCGACGCTGGCCGGGGTTGGCACGTACGAAGAGCGAAGCAGCGGGGTAGCGACCATGGCGTCGCGCATGTTTGGAACGGTCGTTACACCAGAGCACGTCATTGGAGAGACGCTAACACGGACAACGGGCAGCCATGACGAAGGCGCCTCGGCCTTTGTAGCCGCGTTGACGGAACGCGTGCGCGACGCGGGGTATCTGCCGCCACGCGATTACCAGTCCTTTATCGCTGATCCCCTTTCTATCTGGATCGAGAGTACTTTTGGTGTCAGGCAGGAGGGGGAGCGCCTGGTGCGCACCACGCCCAGGAGCATCTCTCATGAGAAAGACGGAGCAGCCGCCGAATTGAGCCGCCTCACGGGCGTTCCTATTGAGCGCTGCATCTTTGCCATTCAGCAGGCGTTACTGGCAGGCTACGAGTGCGAGCCGCATCCAGAGACGGGCGCCGCACCCTTTGCCTTCCGCCTGCACCAGTTTATTAGCAAGGGCGATACCATGTATGCCTCGCTCGAGACGAAGCCGCACCTGACGCTGCAGCGGCAGCAGTTTGTCCCTGGTGATCGTGACCGCGTGCTGTTGCCGCTGGTTTTCTGTCGCGAGTGCGGCCAGGAATACTATTGCGTGCGGTTGAAGGACGAGCAATATCTCCCGCGCGAACTCAATGACCAGCACGATGACGAGGGTAGGGCTGGTTTTCTTTTTTACAGTAGTGACAACCCCTGGCCGCTGGACCAGGACTCTGTTGAAGAGCGCCTGCCGGACGAATGGCTGGAGGAGACGCGCGCGGGTTTTCGCGTGCGCCGCAACCGGCGCGAGGACCTGCCGCGATCCGTGCGCGTGCGAGGGGATGGTGTGGAACTGGACCTCGTTGAAAACGCCGCAAATGTGCTGGACTGTCATTTCGTGCCCGCCCCGTTTCGCTTCTGCCTCCAATGCGGCGTCTCGTACAACGCGCGGCAAACGGATGATTTCGCGAAACTGGCCTCGTTAAGTTCTGAGGGGCGCAGCACTGCGACGACGATATTGAGCCTCTCGGCTATGCGCAGCCTGCGCGATACGCCAATCAAGAACATGCCGCCCAAGTTGCTGAGCTTTACCGACAACCGCCAGGATGCATCGCTGCAAGCTGGTCACTTCAACGACTTCATTGAGGTTGGCCTGTTGCGTTCAGCCCTGTACAGAGCGGTGTGCGACGCGGGCGAGGAGGGTTTGCGGCACGAAAACCTGACGCAAAAAGTCTTCGATGCCCTTGACCTGGACCTGACATTGTATGCCAGCGACCCGAATGTGAAATACCAGGCACTGGCCGAGACCAAACGGGCCTTGCGAAATGTCCTCGGCTACCGCCTCTATCGCGACCTCAAGCGCGGCTGGCGTATTACTTCGCCCAACCTGGAGCAGGCCGGACTGCTCAAGATAACCTACCTCTCTTTAGAGGAGGTGTGCTGTGACGAGGACGTGTGGCGCAACTGTCACGCGGCATTGAGCAGTGCCACACCTGCGACGAGGGAGACGGTGAGCAGAGTGCTGCTCGACTTCATGCGCCGCGAACTGGCGATCAAGGTGGACTATCTCGACCAGCTCTATCAAGAGAGCTTGCAGCAGCAGAGCAGCCAACGGCTGGTCTCTCCCTGGGCGCTGGACGAGAATGAGTCGAAAGAATACGCTACCATCCTCTATCCCAGGCCGCGCGATCGCGATGACTACGGCGGCAATGTCTACCTGTCCTCGCGTGGCGGCTTTGGACAGTATCTGCGGCGCAGAAAGACCTTTGAAGAGTATGCAGAGAAGCAGCGGCTCGGCGACACCGATACTATTATTGAGCAACTGCTGGATGGCTTGAGTCTAGCGGGACTGGTGGAATGCGTAGACAAACCTGCCAACAACGAAAAGAAACCCGGCTACCAATTGACCGCCTCGTCACTGATCTGGAAGGCTGGCGATGGGAAAGTGGCCTATCATGACCCCATTCGCGTGCCGAGAGCCTCCGCTCAGGGCCAGCGCACCAACGCCTTCTTCGTGGATTTTTATAGCAGCATTGCCGCCAAATTGCAGGGACTCGAGGCGCGGGAGCATACCGCCCAGGTACCCTATCAACTGCGCGTCGAACGAGAAGACAAGTTTCGCGAGGGCAAACTGCCCATTCTCTACTGCTCTCCAACGATGGAGCTTGGCGTCGATATCGCGGAGTTGAATGTCGTCAATATGCGCAATATGCCACCGACACCCGCGAACTACGCCCAGCGTAGTGGTCGCGCGGGCCGCAGCGGACAGCCCGCGCTCGTCTTCTCCTATTGCTCGACGGGCAGTCCCCATGACCAGTATTTCTTTAAGCGGCCCGACCAGATGGTGGCCGGGGCCGTTACTCCGCCGCGGCTCGACCTGGCGAACGAAGACTTGGTGCGGGCGCACGTCCACGCCATCTGGCTGGCGGAGACCAGACTCAGCCTGGGGCGGTCGCTCAAGGATGTCCTGGAGATCACCGGCGAAAAACCAACGCTGGAGTTGCAGGGAGCCGTGCGTGAGAGCATCGAAAATAGCGCGGCGAGGGCCTTTTCGCGCCTGTCGGCTGCGCAGGTACTGGAGACGCTGCTAGATGACCTGCGCGCCTCGGACTGGTACACGGACAACTGGCTCGACGAGGTGCTGGCGAAAGTGGCGACCAGCTTTGATCGCACGTGTGAGCGCTGGCGCGGCCTCTATCGTGCCGCGCAATCGCAGGCTGAGGCGCAGGATAGCGTAATCCGCGACGCCTCGCGCAGCGCCGAGGATAAGAAACAGGCCGACCGTCTCAGGGCGGAGGCAGAGTCGCAGCTGGTACTGCTGACCGATGTCGAGAGCCTGGAACAATCCGATTTCTACAGTTATCGCTATTTTGCCAGCGAGGGCTTTCTGCCGGGCTACAATTTCCCGCGCCTGCCGCTCTCGGCCTATATCCCGGGGCGGCGCACCAAACAGCGCGACGAGTACCTCTCGCGTCCGCGTTTCCTGGCGATTTCGGAATTTGGGCCGCGCGCCATTGTCTATCACGAAGGCTCGCGCTACCTGATCAACCGCGTCATTCGCTCAGTTGAAGAGGACGAGGACCTGCTGACGCGCGAGGCGAAGCAATGCCAGAAATGCGGCTACCTGCACCCGATCAGCGCCGGGAGGGGACTCGATCTTTGTGAACGCTGTGGCGCCGAACTGGGATCTCCGC
>VBHI01000019.1:0-3256 GCA_005881495.1 Chloroflexota bacterium | reverse complement strand
GAGATCCGCACAGCTGTGCGTTTTGGCGAACACGAAGGGCGTCCCTCCTATCGCAGAGGTATGGTACAGGATGGCGATGATTTGCTGGCCACGCTCACCTATGGCCATGCCGCTACGCTCTGGCGCATCAACCTTGGCTGGATGAGGCGCAAAGACAAAAGCCAGTACGGCTTTGTGCTCGATATAGAACGCGGCTACTGGGCGAAGAATGATCAGACGGCTGACGATCCCGATGATCCGCTTTCTCCACGCACCGAGCGCGTCATTCCCTACGTCGAAGACCGGCGCAACTGCATGTTGTTTGAGCCTGAGGAACAGCAGTCCCCCCAGGTGATGGCGTCGTTGCAAGCAATCCTCAAAAGCGCACTGCAGGTAAAGTACCAGCTCGAGGATAACGAACTGGCGGCGGAGCCGCTGCCCAATGAGCAAGACCGGCAGCTTATCCTGCTCTACGAATCGGCTGAAGGGGGAGCAGGTGTACTGAGGCGTCTGCTCGACGAGCCGAACGCCTTGGCGGATGTGGCGCGCGAGGCCCTGCGTCTCTGTCACTTTAACCCCGTGACTGGTGCCGACGAGCACCGCGCTCCCCGCGCGCTGGAGGACTGCGAGGCGGCTTGCTACGATTGCCTGATGAATTACTACAACCAGCGGGAGCATCGCCTGCTGGACCGCCAGGCCATTCGCGATGTGCTGCGCAGCCTTGCGCGATCGCGTGTTATCGCTGGACCAACGGAACAGCCGCGCTCGGTGCATCTTGAGCAATTGTTGCGCCTGGCCGGTTCCGAATTGGAGCGTTCCTGGCTGCGTCTCCTGGAGGAGCACGGCCAACGCCTACCCTCCCACGCGCAGCACCTGGTCGAACGCTGCGGGACGCGGCCCGATTTCTACTACGAGGATTACCAGGCGGCAATCTACATCGATGGACACTATCACGATTACGTCGAGCGGCGCCAGCGCGACGAGGAGTACACGGAATGCCTGGAGGACCTTGGTTACACCGTGATCCGTTTTGGTCAGGACGAAAACTGGGAAAAGAAGATCGCCCGCTATCCGCATATTTTTGGGAGGCGCGTATGAGTTTCGCGATTGGTTCGCTCGTTAGAGCGCGGGGAAGAGAGTGGGTGGTGCTGCCGGAGTCAGATGAGCAGATGTTGATCCTGCGCCCGCTGGGAGGCACCGAGGACGAGGTCACCGGTATCTATGTACCGCTGGAGCGGGTAGACCCGGCCACGTTTGACTTGCCCGACCCGGCACTGCGTGGCGACGAGCGCTCGTGCCGCCTGCTGCACGATGCCGTGCGGCTCGGTTTCCGCTCAAGCGCCGGACCGTTTCGCTCGTTCGCTCGCATAGCCGTCGAGCCGCGTCCCTACCAGCTCGTGCCGCTGCTGATGGCGCTCAAGCTTGACCCGGTGCGCCTGCTGGTCGCCGATGACGTGGGTATCGGCAAGACCATCGAGGCCGCGCTGGTCGCGCGCGAACTGATCGACCGCGGCGAGGTATCGCGCCTGGCCGTGCTCTGCCCGCCTCAACTTGCTGAACAGTGGCAGGCGGAACTGCAGGAGAAGTTTCACCTCGACGCCGAACTGGTGCTGGCCAGTACCGCCTCGCGGCTGGAGCGCTACTGCAACCCCACGCAGTCGCTCTTTGAGCGCTATCCCTACACAATAGTCTCGACCGATTTCATCAAGTCTGAGCGGCGGCGCGACGAGTTCCTGCGCACCTGCCCCGAGCTGGTAATCGTGGACGAGGCGCATACCTGTGCCGATAGCAGCGAAGGGCGCGGTGGACGACACCAGCGCTACCAGCTCGTCTCCAGTCTCGCTCAGAAGAAGGAGCGGCATCTGATACTCGTCACCGCTACCCCGCATAGCGGCAAGGAAGAGGCCTTTCGCTCACTGCTGACCTTCCTGGATAGGGATTTCACACAATTGCCGGAAGATTTGACGGGAAAAGAGCACGAACAGGAGCGCCGCAGGCTCGCAGCCCACTTCGTGCAGCGGCGGCGCGCCGACATTCGCACCTATCTCAACGCCGATACGCCCTTTCCTGAGCGAGAAGAGAGCGAGCAGACCTACAAGCTCTCAGGGGACTATAAGCGGCTGATCGAGAAGGTGATGCGCTACGCTCGCGAGACGGTGACCGATCCGCTCGACGGCAACAGGCACCGCCAACGTGTGCGCTGGTGGTCAGCCCTGGCACTGCTGCGTTCCATGTCCTCGAGTCCGGCGGCCACTATTGCCACGCTGCGCAGTCGAGCCGCGGCCGCCGATACCGAGACGGCGGAAGAAGCCGACGAGATTGGCCGCCATACCGTGCTGGACCTGGTGGATCATGACGCGGCCGAGGGCGTGGACCTGGTGCCCGGCAGCGACAGCGAGGAAGAGGGAACGGGCGAAAACAGGGTGCGGCGAAAACTGCAAAAGGCCATCAAGCTGGTCGAAGCACTGGTCAAAGATGGCTTTCAGCCCATCCTTTTCTGCCGCTTTATTCCTACCGCGGAGTATGTCGCCGCCGCTCTACGCGATCGCCTACCAAAGAACGTGCAGGTGGACGCCATCACCGGGCTGCTGCCGCCTATCGAACGCGAAAACCGTATTGCCGAGCTTGTGCGCTCTCCACAACGCGTGCTGGTGTGTACCGACTGTCTGAGCGAGGGCATCAATCTGCAGGAGCACTTCGACGCGGTCTTTCACTATGACCTCTCGTGGAACCCGACGCGCCACGAACAGCGCGAGGGACGAGTGGATCGCTACGGCCAGCCGCGCCAGCAAGTGCGCGTCGTGACCTACTATGGCATCGACAACCAGATCGATGGCATCGTGCTCGATGTGCTGCTCAAAAAGCACCGCACCATTCGCAGCTCGCTGGGAATTTCGGTGCCTGTGCCAATCGATACCGACCAGGTGATCGAGGCCATCTTCGAGGGTCTATTGTTACGAGAGAATACAGGCCATCTCCCCCAGAGCGAGCAACTGCTACTCCCGGGCATTGACGAAGCCTGGAAGCATGAGCGCGATGACCTCTTCCGGCAATGGGAGGCCACCTCCGAGCGAGAGAAGCGCTCGCGTACCATGTTTGCCCAGGAAGGCATCAAAGTCGACGAGGTAGCGGCGGAATTGTCAGCGGTACAATCAGCCATCGGCTCAGGAGTAGACGTTGCAGCATTTATGCAAACCGCCCTCACCGCGCATGGCGCAACCGTCACACACAGTTTCTCCATCCTTCCAGGGGAACCCCATCCGTTGGAACCCCATCC
>VBHI01000433.1 GCA_005881495.1 Chloroflexota bacterium | reverse complement strand
TGTCGAAGTTTCTCCGGTTAAACTCGAATGCTGTAGCGAGGGGGTTCATAGACGGGCGCTCTTTCTGCTCGCGCGATACCTCCTGACTGCTCATAAACCCCTCCTTTGCAGCAAGGTATCGCTGCCTGCGGTGGCCGTGTGCGAAACCTGAGCGTTCCGGGTCGTTCGCCTTTCCATGATGTCTCCTTTCGTTTCAATCTGTCAAGCCAGACATTGAAACACTGTGTACTTCTACTTTTGTCAAAAATCAAGAGAGACAGGGCATTTCCTCAACTGCCAGAGTAGGGTAAGCTGATCCGAAACGAGGCTAGCTCCCAGCAATTCAACCAGGATTATGCTTGTGTGGACGGCCACCTCTGACAGTAAGCATACATGCCATCGGTACCAGTATACCCAACCCGGAAGAGGAATACATCCTCAGAACGCACTGTTTTTAAGCGCTTACAGTATGGGCAAGAATACGAGATGGTCAGGTCACTCAGTGTATTTGCACTATTCACAAGCTGAAACAGCGCCTGTGAGCAACCGGGCAATCGATGCTAGTCGTCTGGATGAGTCCACCCGGTTGACAAGATTTGGCCCAAATGTCCGCGGTCGTCTTGCTGCGCGCAAAAACAGTGTGTTTTAAGCATATGTTTTCGACCTTTGGATAGTATACTAGGAGCAGGGGTTCCAGTTTGGCTCGTGCGACTCTGCACTGTCGCTCGAGGCGGATCGGCCTGAGCAGCGTTTAATTTATGAACAGCGTTTAATTTAAAGGAGGATGCCCTTCATGCTTCACAAGAAAGTGAAAATCGATACACTGAGCGAATCTGATAAGTCAATGACCCCTCTCTACAGCCGGCATGCGCTTATCGACAATGTGCCGCGCTACGACTTCCCTGAGAAAGAGTTGCAGCCACAGACGGCCTACAACCTGGTACACGATGAACTGATGCTGGATGGCAATTCTCGCTTGAACCTGGCAACTTTCGTCACGACCTGGATGGAACCAGAAGCTCGCCTACTCATGGTCGAGAGCTTTGACAAGAACATGATTGACAAGGACGAATATCCCCAAACAGCAGAGTTGGAGATACGCTGCGTAAATATGCTCGCGCGCCTATGGAATTCGCCTGACCACGAGGAAGCCATCGGCTGCTCGACCATTGGCTCCAGCGAGGCGTCCATGCTGGGAGGTATGGCCCTCAAATGGAAATGGCGCGAACGCATGCGCGCTGCCGGCAAGTCCACCGACCAACCCAACCTGGTGATGGGAGCCAATGTGCAGGTCTGCTGGGAAAAGTTCTGCCGCTACTGGGATATCGAGCCGCGCTTTGTCCCGCTGGAAGGCACACGCTATCACCTGACAGCAGAGGAGGCCGTCAAGTATTGCGACGAGAACACGATTGGGGTGGTGGTGATCATGGGCAGTACCATGGATGGCAGTTATGAGCCGGTCAAGGAGGTCAATGCTGCCCTGGACGCTCTGCAACAGGAAAAAGGCTGGGATATCCCTATTCACGTGGATGGGGCAAGTGGGGCCTTTGTCGCGCCTTTCTTGCAACCAGAGCTGGAATGGGATTTCCGCGTCCCGCGCGTGCAATCAATCAACACTTCCGGCCACAAATACGGATTGGTTTATCCGGGTGTGGGTTGGATTATCTGGCGCGATAAGGAGGCCTTACCAGAAGACCTGATCTTTTCTGTCAATTACCTGGGGGGAGAGATGGCAACGTTCGCGATCAACTTCTCGCGCCCGGGCAACCAGGTTGTCGCGCAGTATTATAACTTCCTGCGCCTGGGTCGCGAAGGCTATACGCGCATTCAACAAGCCTGTCAGGATGTCGCGCTCTATCTCTCCGGGGAGATTGCCAAGCTGGGACCGTTTCAGTTGCTCAGTGACGGCAGCGATCTGCCGGTGTTTGCCTTCACGCTCAAGGAAGAAACGAATTTCTCGGTGTTCGATCTCTCTGAACGGCTGCGAGACCGGGGATGGATTCTGCCAGCCTATACCTTCCCGCAGAATCTCGAGCACCTGGCGGTGCTGCGGGTGGTCGTCAAAGAGGGGTTCAGCCATGACCTGGCGAACCTGTTGCTGGATGACCTGCGCCGCCACTTGCAGTTCTTTGCCTCCCAACCCGGCTACACGCCAACGTACACGGGAGGAGGACACAGCCATGGCATCTCCTCGCATGAAAAAAAGCTGTCCCGAGAGGCGTCCGCCAAAAGCAAGAGCAATGTGGAAGCAACACGGTAAACGCAGTGCGTAACTATCTCTCTTTGAGGAACAGAGTATGCCACGCGCCATCGACTTCCATGTCCACCTGCCGACGATGGAGTTTATGCAGATTACGCTCGGTCCGTACGCAAAGGCCGCCGAACGCTTCTTCCGTACCGAGGTGAAACTGAAGGATATCGAGCAGATTGCCGCCGATTATGCGGAACTCGATATGATTGGTGTCCTGCTGGCCTGGGATGCGG
>VBHI01000173.1 GCA_005881495.1 Chloroflexota bacterium | reverse complement strand
ATCAGTAATGGAACGAAACACAACGCTAAGGATTTGTATCTCATTTGAGGAGATGAGGTCTGACATTTTACTTCCTCAAAATCCTTACAAGGCAACCATCTGCGGTGACTCGCTTCATCACGACCTCTCGGCGTTCACCACATATTTATAAAAGTTATTCCTGCTTTTGAAAAGGGAAACATATCGACACTGTTTGCTGCCGAATTGGCCTAAACGCTGCCGATAAGATGTACGTTCAGCTTTACCGGATGCACCACGTAGGTGAAAGGGCAGATGATATACTACAGAAAAAATCTGCGAGAGGAGAAACAAAACAACCCATGACACATGCGCACTCCTGGTGGCAAACGGGGGTGATTTATCAGATCTACCCGCGCAGTTTTCTCGACAGCAATGGTGATGGGATAGGGGATCTCCCCGGAATCACCAGCAAACTGGACTATTTACGCTGGCTCGGCGTTGACGCTCTTTGGCTCTCGCCCATCTCTCCGTCTCCGATGACCGATTTTGGCTATGATATTAGCAATTACACCGATGTTCATCCGCTCTTTGGGACGCTGCAGGACCTGGACACCTTGCTGCACGAGGCCCACCAGCGCGACCTCAAGGTCATCCTGGACTTTGTCCCCAATCATACCTCTGATGAGCATCCCTGGTTTCTGCAGGCGCGAGAGAGCCGCACCAACGAAAAACGCGACTGGTACATCTGGCATGATCCTGCCCCCGATGGCGGTCCCCCCAATAACTGGATGAGCAGGTTTGGCGGGTCGGCCTGGCAGTTCGATGAACACACCGGGCAATACTACCTGCACCTGTACGATGTGAAACAGCCTGACCTGAATTGGCACAATCAAGAGGTCCGCCAGGCGATGTATGATGTCCTGCGCTTCTGGCTTGAGCGAGGGGTCGATGGCTTCCGTGTGGATGTGATCTGGTTGCTGCTCAAAGATGAGCAGTTTCGCGATAATCCCATGAACCCTGATTGGAAGCCAGGCGATCTTCCCAATGCTCGTCAGCTCGGATGGTTTACCGAAGACCAGCCGGGTATACACGAGATCGTGCGGGAGATGCGTGCCGTGGTGGACCACTATGGAGAGCGCGTGCTGATCGGCGAGATCTATCTGCCGCTTGTTCGCTTGATGCACTACTATGGTGAGCAGCTTGACGAGGCGCACTTGCCCTTCAATTTCCAATTGGTGACGTTGCCGACCTGGGAGGCCAGTACTATTCGCCAGGTAGTCGATGCGTATGAAGGT
>VBHI01000172.1 GCA_005881495.1 Chloroflexota bacterium | reverse complement strand
TCAGAGGTACACCTTCGAGGGAACGAGGGTCTGCTGATTGAGGTGGAGGTTTCATCCTTGTCTGGGTAAGAGGTTCGAAGCCATGCATGGTGTAGATATCGATATGATCCGTCTTCAATCTGTGCAGGCTGTCCTCACAGGCCCGGATCAGGTGATAGCGTTCAGCATGAGAAGGAGTGGCCTGATACCCCAATGAATGATTGGCATGTTCACAATACTCCTTGTTCTGTCCCACCATGTCAATAATTTAGGAACTTGATTACAGAAATCTGTATCCTAAAAATGCTTATTCTTCTCGTTTTATTGCTGACTCATTGGGTACAGCAAGCTCTCCTCGATGCCAAACCCACGGGATGCGCAACGAGATGTGCATTAGGCTGAAGTGCCTTCACAGGCTACTTTAACGCTCTCGCCTTTTTCAAGCCAGAGATCAGTAATACCTCTTCCTTATGAAAACAGGAGAGCCATGAAAGCCATGAAGGCTGCTCTCAAGCTCAATTCCTGATGAGTTCCATCTCGTTGCGCATCCCGTGGGCCAAATGAGTCTAAACGTCAATACCGTCAGGAGGAATAACGTTTGTTGATAGATAATAAAGTATTAAAGCAGAATAGATTCGACACTCATCATGCTATCGTGATTGGTGGGAGTATGGCCGGGTTGCTGGCAGCCCGTGTTCTCTCGGAGCATTTCGAACGAGTTACGATTATTGAACGTGATCGATTGACTGATGATGCGCAGTCGCGCAAAGGCGTCCCGCAGGGACAGCACGTGCATGGCTTACTGGCCCGTGGAGCAGCTCTCCTGGCCGACTCCTTCCCCGACCTTTTTGCCGCACTCGCCCAGGACGGAGCCGTCCCCTTGGGCCCATCTGACATTCGTCGGTATCATCTTGGTGTGTGGATGGCACCCGTTCCAAGCCCTTTCAAAGCGCTGTTCCAAAGCCGACCCTTTCTGGAACAGCATGTGCGAGCCTGCCTGGCAGCCAGGAACAATGTGCATGTCATGGATGCTTGCGAGGTCACCCGCTTGAGTGCGAATGATGAACGTATTACCGGCGTCGTCTTGCGGCATCGCAGCAGGGAACAGCGCGAGGACGAGCTGGTAGCCAATCTGGTTGTCGATACCAGCGGACGCGGGTCGCGTACGCCCCAGTGGCTCGCCTCTTTAGGATACGGTCACGTGGAAGAAACCAGCGTTAAAATTGATGTTGGATATGCCTCTCGCCTCTATCGCTGTCCCGACCAGCTTCCCACCGAGTGGAAGATCTTGTTTGTCCTGGGAACACCCCCCGACAACAAACGAGGGGGAGTCATCTTTCCTATTGAGGGCGGGTATTGGATGGTCACTCTGGCAGGTGCGCTGCGCGATTATCCACCCGATGATGATGCTGGCTTTCTGGACTATGCCCGCAGCCTGGCCCAGCCCGACCTGTATGAAGCCATCAAGGAGGCCGAATCGATCACTCCCATCGCCGTGTATAAGTATACCGCCAACCGGTGGCGGCACTATGAACGTCTGTCGCGTCTGCCAGAAGGCTTCATCGTCATGGGCGACGCCGTGTGCAGCTTCAATCCTGTGTATGGGCAAGGCATGTCCGTCGCAGCAATTGAAGCGAAGACGCTAGATACCTGCCTGCGCGAACAGCAGAGTCGCATTGGAAACAACACATCGATCGCTTTTCCGCAGCGCTTCCAGAAAGCGATTGCCAGAGAGATAACGACTGCCTGGATGTTGACAACAGGAGAAGACTTGCGCTATCCAGAAACCGAAGGTCACAGATCTCTCGGCACACGTCTGTTCAACTGGTACACGCGCCGCATTATTGGTCTGACCGCGTCTGATCCACTGGTGACAGTGACTTTCTTTCAGGTCCAGCACCTGCTCAAGCCCCTGGTATCGCTGTTCGAGCCGCGCATCGTCTGGGCTGTTCTGAGCAGAGAGCTGGTATCTCGTGGGCAAAAGCCGGGAGTATCGAGGTCCCCGGACGTGGCGAGATCACCAGCGGCAATGCGCACTCTGGATGGGCGAAAGTCGCCATAGTCTGGCACGAGCGACGCATTTCGGACAAAAAGGGGAGGTCCGACAACGCTACCGTGAAGGACAGGAAGAGCAATTGGGTGCATTTGAAGGAAATGACTTTCCGGGGACCGGTGTCCGGCTACGTCAGCTCCGTGGCGGCAGCAAGGCGAGACGTAAAGGTGTAGGTACCAGAGCCAACCTCAATGTACGTTCCAGCTGGCTCCTGTTTCACCCCGATGACGCCTTCGCTGGTCTCAGGCGCTTGCCCAGCCTCTGTCACCTGCCTGCCCATATGTGCTGGAATGCAGATCGTCGCGGTCGTATTGGTAGGTACTTTGACTGTAAGCGTGAACTGCCTCTCATCTCCACCAGTAATCCGCCAGCTGGACGCAATCTCCCCATAGAGCGACGCATAGGTCGCCGAGGCCGCGGTGAGGTTCCCACCCGGCTGCGGTTGGAAACGGATGTGCTTGTATCCAGGCGATCCGAGTTCTATGCCCGCGACCACCTGGTAGAGCCAGCTCCCCACGGCCCCATACGCACAGTGGTTCAGCGACCCATGCACGTTGCCTTCCTCATCGAGAGCATCCCAGAACTCCCAGATGGTCGTGGCTCCCTGTTTGACGGCATGGAGCCAGGAGGGAGGCGTCTCCTGCTTGAGCAGGGCATAAGCGACATCCAGGGAGCCCTGGTGACTGAGCACATGCAGGAGAAAAGGAGTTGAGAGAAAGCCCGTCCCCAGGTGGGTTCCAGCATGCTGGATCAGTTCCACTAGGCGCTGGGCGGCAAGCACTCGCAAGCGCTCGGGGAGCAGGTCAAAGGCCAGGACACGCACGTAGGAGGCTTGCTTGTCGGGGCTGATACGGCCATCGGACCCCACGAACGCCCTGACATAGGCATCCGTAATCTGCTGGTACAACGCGCTATATTCCTGTGCCTCCTCTTCTTTTCCCAGCACCTGTGCCGTTTGGGCAAGCAAGTGCGTTGAATGAGCAAAATACGCTGTGGCGATGTGGGGTGCCGCGAGGTGGCGCTGGATTTCAGGCGTCAGTTCGTGGGAAAATAACAGTCCAGGGGTGCTATCATCAGGCTCGAGCCACTCTCCCCAATGGTAGCTGCTATCCCACAGGGAGTGATGGGCATGACGGCGCTCATATTCGACCCAGGCCTTCATACTCGCATACTGCTCGGCCAGGATGCGATCATCGCCAAAGACCTGATAGAGCGTCCAGGGCACGATCACCGCGGCGTCGCCCCACCCGGCAGACCCTTCGAGCAAGTGGACCAGGCCCCCCATTGCTGGCTCACCTCCTGGGCTGGGGACAATATTGGGGACTCGCCCGTCGGGTTGCTGTTCACTTGCCAGATCCTTGAGCCACTTGGTATAGAACTGAGCGGTCTGCATCAGGAAAGCGCCGGTGCGTGCGTAGATCGAACCATCGCCCGTCCACCCCAGCCGCTCGCGCGTCGGACAATCAGCGGGAATCTCCACAAAATTGCTCTTCTGGCTCCAGAGAATATTGTGCTGTAATTGGTTGATGAGGGGATCAGAGCAGGTAAAGGTGCCAGTTTCTGGGAGATCGGATGAGAGGGCGATGCCGGTGAAGTTGTCAGAGGTTGGGATCCCAGGGAAGCCATCGACCTTCACGTACCGAAAGCCATGCGTGGTGAAATGCGGGATGTAGACTTCTTCCCCCTCTCCTTTCAGTGTGTACCAATCTTCCTGCTGTGGTGGTGGAAGAGGTCCAAGCGCGAGATTCTGTATGGTGAAATTGCCCTCTTTGTCGAGCGTCTCCCCGTGTTGCAGGTGGATGGTGGCACCCTTTGGGCCAGAGACCTTCAGTTGCACGACGCCAGCAAAATTTTGTCCCATATCGACCACGGTTTCCCCAGCAGGTGTCGTAACAATGGTGGCAGGCACGAACCGCTCTTTGCGCCGCACCGGTGGGCTGATCGTGGCAACCAGGTTCTCCAAGGCAGAGTTGACCAGGCGGACGTTCTGCCAGGAGCTGGCGTCAAATCCGGGCTGATTCCAGCCGGGCATCTCCAGCCGGGCATCGTAGATCTCCCCCTCCTGCAGATCCGACTTGAGGATCGGCCCTGTCGTGGCACGCCACTGCTCATCAGAAGTGATGAGCTGTTCGCGCCCATCGGCAGAGCGCACCTGCAGTTGTAACAAGAGGCCCAACGTCTGGCCGTAGACATTGCGCCGGGGACCGACATCAATCGATCCCCGATACCAACCATCACCCAGGATCACGCCAATGGCGTTCTCACCGCTGTGCAGCAGGCTACCCACATCATAGGTTTGATATTGCAGCCGGTGATGGTAGCTGGTATAGCCTGGGGTAAAATAGGCATCGCCGACACGCTGACCATTCAGCCACACTTCGTAGAGACCATGCGCCGTCACGTAGAGCCGTGCCGAACGTATCGGCTCGTCGAGCAGAAACGTGGTACGAAGATAGGGGCAAGGTTTGAAGGCTTGCGGATCTTCGTTCCAGTTGGGTTCGATCCAGCATGCCTGCCAATCCGTAGAATCTAGCAGCCCCATTTCCCACCAGGCTGACTCACTCCAGGCCGATGGCTGATCCTGGCCATCCCAGACGCGCACCTGCCAGGTGCAGCGTTGTCGAGAGTGAAGTGCTGGTCCAGCAAAGGATATATGGAGAGATTGGTCTGAGAGAACCTTCCCTGTCTCCCATACCACAGCGCCCTGCTCATTCGTGACCCGAATCTGATAGGCGGACTGCACCACGCCGCGCTGCTCAGACACAAACTTCCAGCTCAAACGAGGCTCTCTGACATCAATGCCAAGCGGGTTGCGTTCGTATTCGCACCGCACGTCTTGCACCTGGATGGATGGATGCGATGCCGTCGTCATAGTCCCTCCTCTCACTCAGAAGCCGCGTGCCCGTGCGACATTTCCTAGCCAGCGGGCACTGGGCTTGACCGTGCGTTGCTGCGTGTGTCGATCGACCGCGATGAGACCGAAGGTCGGACGATAGCCGAAGATCCACTCGAAGTTGTCCAGGGCCGACCAGTAGGTGTAGCCGCGCACGTCGATTCCATTTCGCAGGCAGGCAGCGACCCCGCGCAACGCCCTCTCAATGTTGGCAATCCGAAGCTAGAGTTCGTGTCACGAGCCGCAATGAGCTGGCCGGCTTGAACGCTGACCCGTATCGGCTATCCCTCTTGGCGCGTCTGCATCCGCTCTGGCGCAATGCCCTCACCTGCTGTCTGGCGCAGCAACGCGGTAGTCGAACCACTCGAAGAACGCGGGCGCGGTGGCCGCTGCACCGCTGCCGCTGGCGTAGAGCGCGAAAAACACCCCTCTGAAGAGCCCGGCCACCTCTTGCGCAAGGTAGTGCGTCTCGCCAGTCGCGAGGATCTGCTGGTCGCCGCTCTTTCCTGAGACACCGAAGGTGTAGCGGTCCTGCTCAGCCTGGATCATGAGCGTTATCGGTCCCGGCTCGATGGATACCCGCGCCACGTCCGCCACGAGGCTGCCGATCCGCCGACGCACGGTGACCTGGCGTTGGCCGTCCTGCCGCGTGACAAAGAGATCATAATGATGTGACGGGTTCATCCAGACCGTGAGCCCGGCCTCCTCGCCGTCGGCTGCCGGCTCGAAATCGAGCCGTGTCGCCACCTCGCAAGCAAAATGTTCCTGTCTGCGCCCGACGAAGGCGACGGGCGGGCCGTCGTCGAGCCGGGCTTCGTTCCCCAGCAAGCGCAGTGCCCCCGGGCGGGCCGAAAGCTCCCACACGTTCGTTGCCGGAGTGCCCAGAAAGTTCCAGGCCACGCCCAGTTGCGGACCATCGAAGTCATCGCGCTCGGGCTGGGGCTCCCAGCTGACCGGCCCAAAGGCCGGACTTTCCATCACGACTCTGAGCCTGCCCTGCTGCCCTACCCGCGGCCAGCCCGCATCGTCCCACTGGACCGGGGCCAGGAACGTCTCGCGCCCCAGGTGGGTGGTCGGCGGGATGCCCTGCGGACGCACACCCAGACACACCAGCCACCAACTGCCGTCGTGGGCCTCGATGAGATCGGCGTGACCAAGCGCCTGGAACGGGCTGTGGAAGCTCCGATGGGTCAGGATGGGATTATGCGGGCAGCTCTCCCAGGGTCCCCACGGGGTGTCGCTGCGCGCGATCGTCACCATATGACCATGCTCTGTTCCACCCTCAGCGACCAGCAGATAGTAGCGACCGTTGATCTTGTCGAGGTGGGGGCCTTCTGGAGATTTCCCCCCGGTGCCTGCCCAGATGCGCCGGGGTTCGGTCAGGAGTCTGCCAGTCGTGAGATCGATCTCGCTTTGCTGGATCCCCCAGAACGGGGCTGCCGGGTCAATCTCATCGGGCAATGGGAAGTGTTGGGTCTCGGTGCTGGTCAGATAGACACGCCCATCGTCGTCGAAGTAGAGCGAGGGATCGAAGCCGCCCCGATCATCAACCCACACCGGGTCGGACCACGCACCGAAGGGGTCCGCTGTATGCACATAGAAGTTGCCGCCGCCCGACATATTCGTTGTAATCATATAGAAGGTGCCGTCGTGATAGCGGATGGTCGGGGCGAAGATGCCGCCGAAGGGCTGCCAGTGGGCGAACGGGAGCTGACTGGGCCGCGTGAGGACATGCCCGATCTGGCGCCAGTGCACGAGGTCGCGGCTGTGGAAGAGCGGCACGCCGGGGAAATACTCGAACGAGCTGGTCACCAGGAAGTAGTCCTGCCCGACGCGGCAGATGCTCGGGTCCGGGTGGAAGCCGGCAATGATCGGATTCGTAAACGTCATGGTCTCCTCTGTCGGTTGGCGCTGGGCGGCAGCAGAGTACGAGGCTCCGCCCACGCATCGCCACTGCCGCGACGCAGCGGACTCTCAGCGGACTCTCAGCGGACTCTCGGCGCGCTCACGAGCGCCACAGTCCGTCGAGATGGCGGCTGGACGAGGGATAGTACATGCGGGCTTGTTCCCTCGCGGCTGGTGACATGACCTCTCGTTTCGGGCCAACTCTACTTGTCCCGCGTGTGCGGGAGGTACACCTATTGTACCCTACCTATGTGTGCTTTGCCAGGCCCTCTTGCCACATTGAATCATTACCTTTGCCACGAATTGAGCGTGAACTGTTCAGCTTTCCAAGGACACGTTGCCAGAAGGGAAAATTCCTTAGCGTGGTTTTTCGTTCCATTACGACTCGGAGGCCTACCACTGTTAAAACCCCGGTTTCAGCCATTCTTTGTTGGCATAATAGGTCTTAACGGTGTTAATGTAATGTATCGCGCCCTGGTCGTACCAGCCGCCGCTGAACCATCGACCGACACAGCCCCATATGTCGCCTGCATGGTAGGTAGGATAGCCAGGCGAGGGTGTGCGATCAGAGAGATAGGTTGTCCATCCCTCGTAGCAGGCGCGGATAACTCCGTACACATACTCGGCACTGAAGGCCGTGTCGTCGCGGCTCATCGGCCATTCGCCCTTGTTGTAGATGTACTTGATCTGGAGAGTGCCGTAGCTCTGGTAGCAATTGTTGCCGTTCCAGGTCCCCGGCGGGCACAGACTCTTGTCAGTCGTCAGGTCGCCCTGCTGGCTCTGGTGCCAGTACGATTCTATCACAGCCTCCGCCCGCACGATGTTGACATCTATACCCCATTTGCACGCCGTCCATTGCAATATCTCGTCGGTTGTCCCTGTAAAGTTGCCCGAGATTTGTTTGCGGAGAGAATCTGCTCTGGGATCATAGCCAATACTGGCATTCCACGCTTCCATACCGGCAATCTGCTGGGCTGTCGGTACCCGGTGATTCGCTGCATAGTTATCTGGCCGCGGTTCCCAGGAAGAAAAGTGAACGCGAGCGGCGCACTGCGCCTCAGTTGGCAATGCGGCGCCAGGAGACAGCGAGGAAGCAAATAACGATGAGGCTCGCTGTTTTTACACGGTGGCGAGGGGAAGATAGATTAGGATATCTTTTCATAGCATTTTTCTTCCGTTATACTAAAAAACGGCATTATTGGCACACCGGACGGAAGTTTGAGGCGAAAAAAGCTCCCTCTCTCCCTTACAATCAAAGCCTGAAAGTTTCCCCTCTGTTTCCACCGTGGTCATTTTTGAAACAGTTTCATATACCCCAGATACACCCCATAAGATAATACATGAGAATTGTTCGCGGGGGCCAATAATCACCGAAGCCGGGCCAGGATGCCCCTGCGTTTCCAACCAGGGGAGGAATGGCCCTTCCTTATCTGGTGGATTGGGTGGGGTGGGCTGCATGACCTGCTCCTTGCCTGTAACTATAGCCATCGCAGCGATGGATCGGCGTACAGAAGCGATGGCTAATCCCCTGGACCCTGCCGTGTTTGGTTCGGATGTCAAATGACCCGGTAGCACGTACCAACACCCGTCCCATGTATGTCCCTTGCTTTGTGCCACTGGTGACAATGGCTCTGACGATATCTCCCGTTTGGAAGCCTTTCACCTTTTTTGCTCCCTTTGGCTTTGAGCAAGGAAATCCGATCTCGTTCACGTTGCACATCTGTCTGCATCCATAGCCTTGAGCAGTAATGAGGAGTGGCACAAGCCCCTGAATCTGTAAGATTTCCGGGGTACTGGCCCCGACGCAGGCAGCATCATGCCAATGGGTCTTCTCTAGCCCTCGGCTGACCCGATTGAACTTGGTACGCCCGCCCGTTGCGCACTCGATGGGCAGTCCCAACGCTTGCAACCGCTCATATAACGCCCACCTCGTTGAATTCACTGCCGCCGCATCCTTGAGCGGCGCCTTGGCCTGGACCAGGATGCGCTTGAGGAGATCAGGCTTCTTTGCCAGAAACACCTGAATATCCAATGTTCCTTTTTTCAGATTGCAGGGTTCACAGGCGAGACACAAATTAGCAATCCGATCTGACCCACCCTTGGCTCGGCACTGGATATGCTCGATTTGTAAGGGGAGGTGAGTTGCTCCACAGTAGCAACACTTCCGACCCCACTTCTCTAAAAGGTATTCCCTTGCCTCGTAGCCTGCCAGGGTGCCTTGCTGATAAGCTATTCCCGCAATTTCTGGGGTCTCCATCTCTTGCAGATCAAAGCGTACTAACTCCTGAGAAATAGCAGCAAGAGGGCAAAGACGCATCAATCGCTTCACCCAGGTAACGACATTGCACACCCGACTTTCCAACGAGGGCGGGAGCCAGCCCTTTGGTCGTCGGCGATTGAGAAACCTTGCTTTGCGGTATCGGGTATCGCGCTGCCTTCTCCCCCGACGGACGCCCCGTCGACCATCAAGGGCCTGTTTGATCTCAGCCCCCCGATGCATGATCTCTGCAGCGAAGATCACCTCGCCCGTTGCATCATTGACCAGCGCCAGGCCAGTCGTCTTGCTGCCAGGATCAAGCTTGACCCGAAGTGGTTCAAGTTGAGGCATCTCCACTTCGGCATGCAGAATGAGTACGAAAGGGTAGCGCCGCAGAACTGCTGCCTTGCCCTGTTTCAGCAAGAGGCGAGCATAACCCGGATGGACAGGATTAAGTGGTTGCTTGTTGGCATCCACGACGAATACTTTGGACATCGATAGTTGCTCCTTTCAGAGCCTCCGCTTGCGCGGGTAAAGGTGGCCTTGACAAGGTTCAGGAACGGTTTAACATGCAACACACTGGCTTAACCCGCTAGACCTGTTTAATGCTGCATCGTAGAGCAGTGGGCTGGCCGCGCACCCGCTGGTACCTATTTCGTTCCGAACGTAGCCCCGAAGGACTGAGTCTGCTCATGTGAGACGTGGAAAATCGTGGCTTACCGCAGAGTGGTTAGCCCTGCTGCAAGCCCCGGCTTTCCAAGCCCGGGTTCATGACCCTAATGTCCTAATCATTTCATGGCCTGCTGAGAGCTCTCCCGGCTGAAGCACGGGGGGTTCGCAGCTTTCCTTCCACGCTTCCAACCTGCCATGCCGAAGCAGGAAGATTGGCTCTGGTGTGGGTCCGCTTTGACTTTTGGACAGACGCG
The DNA here is from genome assembly GCA_005881495.1 of Chloroflexota bacterium. The sequence continues at coordinate 5,633 of VBHI01000172.1, read as the reverse complement.
CTCCGGCTCTGGGAAGACCAAAGCTTTGGGGCAAGACCTGCCCCTCTTTCGCACGTTGAACCAGTCGCTCGTGTGCTGTCCGCAGGCGCGCCTCCCCGCCCACCCCGGCACCTTCCCAGTAGGGTTGGTACTGGGCACACGAGGGGATGGGATTTGCTGGATCCAGATAGGCGGCCAGAAACGCCGCATATAGGTTGCGCTGCACCAGTCCCACGCCACAGGCGCACTGATGCATCCGCTGCGACAACGGCTTTTTCACCATTTGGCCGCAGCCATGGCAAAACTGCGAGAGTTTGGTTCGGCGCGTGGAGACTTCGGTCAGGATGCCGCCCGTACTTGCAACGGTGCGTCTCAAATGGTCCATGAACATTCCTGGTGCTCGAAGTCCCACGCTTTTGCCATACTGCTTCTGCCAGCCTTTATACGACAGTTTTTCGGTGACAATGCTGTTGCCTACCGCCACGATCTCATGGACCATCCGCCCATGCAAGCTCTTGCGGTGCGCCTTGAGCTTGCGTTCTCTGGTGGCTTTGCGCCTTCTCGTGGCCTGGTAGCTCTTGCTCTGCTTCCACGAGGGAGAGCCTTTGCCTCGCTTCTTGGGCCGTCCCTGCTCGTCATAGTGCTCGGGATTGGCGGCACGCCGTTGTCGATCCATCTGGCGCTGGAGCCGGCGCAACTGCTGCGCCTTTGGAGCCAGTGCCTCGGCGAAGATCTCCAAACGGGCCGGGGCTTGCCGGGCGACTATGGCAATGGTGGAAGGCCCTATATCCAGACCCACCACATCGGTGCCGACCGGGTGCTTTGCTTTGTGGTAGGGCTTACCTTCTAGGGCCAGTTGCACGAAGTAGCGCGAACCGCTGGCATCAGCTCCACGGGCCTGGGAACTGGACGCCGGACGCCGAATGAGACGGGCATATTTCATACGCTGAGCTAAACCATGTGTGACCACCGGGTCCTTCCAGTCGATGAGGGCAGGCAGACGATCCTGCTTCCAAAGCAGGTAGCCGTGCTGTCCTTCCTCTGACTTCTGCAAGACAAAGCGCAAGCCCGTATCGTTGCGCTTGTTCTCAAGACTGCCTAGACCTCGTCCCCGACTCTTGAAGCGCACCCGTCTGGCCTGGCCCAAGCAGACGCGGTTAAGGGCACGATAGGCACGCGTGGCCAACGTTTGGGCCAGCACCGCCTCGATGTGGTCGGCAATCCACCCGACGCGCAGGGCTTTGACCGCTTCGTGCAAGCTGGCCTCTGAAAAGCCATACTGCTGGCGCAAGGCCGAGAAAGCCGCCGCCCGTTCCTGCTTGTGGAGGCGTGCGATGGCACGGGCCGCTTGCCAGGCCGGATCGGCCCGCATCTGGCGCAGACGCTTGTTTCCTACGGAGAGGATCGCATTGTAGAGCTGGCGACCAGCTTCCAGATGGGCACGCAGCCGGGCGGTCTGTCCTTGCTCCACCACCAGGGGCAGTTCGAGCAGAAAGGTGGGCGTTTTCTCTTTGGGGTGCTTGCCCTTGCTGGGTCGCTTCCTGGCCATCAACCTCACGCTTTCTTTTGATATAGAATATACGTTCAAATCATAGCAGGCTTCCCCACTGCTGTCAAGCATCTCAGCGCCGCTTGTAGCCCCCTTCCCGCACTTACCCAAGCAAGTGGTAAATTAACTGAAAGGTGGACCGATTTTGCACTGAAGGATGGGATTTTACACTGAAGGGTGGAACTTGACGCTTCGATGCCTGGAAAAACTGCTTCCCATCTGGGGTGTTAGCATGGAATGTTGGAAATACATCGCTCGCGAGTCTTTCGATGGGAAGGATATTCCAGTTGCCAGAACAAGCGGCGATGCAGCTCAAAAGCGAGAACTCTGGTACGCCCAACTGCCACTTACTGCCGCCTTATCTAGTAACCTTGCTGGTTCATCGGTGAACAATAAAGACGAACTCTAAGCCAGGACGGTCGGGGGCATCTCGAACTGATTCTACCGTTAATTGAGCATGGGAGAGTGTCTCAGCAATCTCTGATCGGGTGCGGAACCTTAAGGTTGACTCGGACGTCATCACGTTCCCGTCCTTTCGGAACATGAATGTATAGCGAAAAGAGACCAGCGGCAGCTGCACGTTCATCAACTCCACCCAGGACTCGACCGTGCCGATTCCGGGCGCTTCAATTGTCTGGTAGGACTGTTCTCGGTTCCAGCCTTTCCATGCTTCCTTGGTTGGATCACGCACCTCAAAGACAAGCCGCCCATCCGGGCGAAGCGCATCGCGGCACGCACGAAGAGTTGTCATCCACTCCTCGTCCGCAACGAATACTTGTGCCACATTGCCAGTCATGGTGATGAGATCGGTATGCAATCCTTTGAGCTGCGCCGCAGTGCCGGTGATCCAGCGAACTTGGTCAGCATACGCTTTACGTTTAGCAACGTCCAGCGAAGCTGCAGCCGGATCGATGCCAACGACCTCTTTCCCGAGCGCGGCTAGACGACAGGCAAGCGTACCGGTTCCGCACCCCAGGTCAATGACAGAGTGGGCGTGGAACTCGTCTGTTATGGCTAGATATGGAGCGAGGTCTAGTCGGTCCGGACTGTCGAGGAGGTCATAGATTTCGGCAAGTTTGGGCTCGGCAAATATAGCTGTTGAGTCTCGTAAACTCGTACCTATCTTTTTCCCTAAAGTCTCACAAAGTCGTGCCGGTCAGATTCTGAGCATACTCGAGTTGCCACCACTTTGAGAGATTGAAGAAACTGAGGGGAGATTATCCATTTCAACAGTTAGCCTTCATACAGGATGCCATACCAAGTGTTGTGTAGAAGCAAAAGGAAACAAGTAAGCAAAGGGACAAGGCGAGGAGACGACCTCGTAACATCCTTGAGGTAAATGGGTCCGCGATGTGGCTACCTGTGACTCACGGCATTAAGTGGCCGCCCCGGCCAAGATATGCCGTTTTTGGAAATTTCCGCAACAAGTTTCACGCAGAAGAAACCGGCCGAAGGGATGCTTGACACCTCGTGTGAGCACCCCTTGCAAACCAGTGATGAGCTGGGAAAGAGACAAGAGGAAGCCGGAGATGATCCAGCTCACTCTTCTCGGACTGGATGGAGACCGCACCGATGCAGACGCCGCTCTCGGTTGATCATCAGATGGATGGAGATCCATCGGTAGCAGCAGCTAACGCAGGCCCTCCCACAGTGCCCGCTCTGCGGATCGAGGACTGTCCACCGAAGCGCCTGCGGATTCGGCGCGGTCGAGGGGGTCACCCTAGTCGGTTGGTGGGGCGACCGTCGAATCATGGCGGCCGCCCCACGACTCTCTGGTTACGGCTCCCTGGGATCGATGGGCGTGATGATGCCGAGCCGGTCCTCCAGCGCCGCCGCGGCGTCGAGGCACAGGTCCTCGCGGTAGCGAGGGCCGATCACCTGCACCGACTGCGGGAGACCGTCCTCGATGCCCACGGGAAGCGCCACGGCGGGCACGCCCAGCGCGTTGACGGCCATGGCCATGCGCATGCCCTGGATGGTCTCCGCCACACGACCGTCGTCCAGGTCGCGGCCCGCCTCGAAGGGGACATCGGTGTAGATCGGCGCGACGATCAGCGGATGCGTCTCCTGGAACTCGCCCCAGGCCCGCAGCAGCGAGTGCCGAACCACGAAGCTCTGCATGGCCGTCACCGGGTCCGGATCGCCGGCGACCTCGTAGAACGCCGAGACGAACCGCCTGGTGTCGGCCGGCATCATTTGCGAACCCATCTGCCACCCTGCCCGGATGTCGGGAGTGTTGAGCATGTCCAGCAGGGTCTTGGCCGCCACGTCGATTGACGGCGGGGCGACCTCCTCGACGACGTAGCCGGCGTCCTCTAGCGCCCTGGCCGCCTTCCGCACGCCTTCCTGCACCTGTTTCGCAGTGCCCTGGCCGGCCGGGTCGACCACGAGGGCCACTCGCACGGGCTTCGCGGGTTCGGGGCCGCGCAGTGGTGCGGGCACCGTCCACGGGTCGCGCCAACTGGGCCCGGCCAGCACCTGGAAGGCGGCTCGCAGGTCGGCCACGCGCCGCGCCATTGGGCCCTGGACGCCCGCCAACTGGACGCCGATCGCCACGTCCTGCGGCCCGGCGGTGGTCGCATCGGGGATGCGTCCCAGCGTGGGCTTCAGCGTGCTGACACCACAGCATTGGGCAGGCCAGCGCAGCGATCCGAGCCCATCATTGCCGAGCCCCAAAGGGCTCATGCCGGTGGCAAGCGCCACGGCCTCGCCGCCACTGGAAGCGCCTGGGGTGCGAGACCGATCCCACGGGTTCACGGTCGCCCCCCAGAGTTCGCTCTCACAGTGCCAGCGCACGGCGAAGGTGGCAAGGTTGGTGCGACCGATGGGGATCGCCCCCGCAGCCTTGAGGCGCTCGACGACGGGGGCGTCCCGACTCGGATACGCACCCGCAAACGCCTTGAGCCCCTGCGTGGTCGGCGTACCGGCGAGGTCGATGTTCCCTTTGATGGTGAAGGGCACGCCGTGGAACGGCGGGAGATCACTACCAGTGGCGACCGCGCGGTCGGCTGCCTTCGCAGCTTCGAGGGCCTGCTCGCCCAGGACGACCGTGACGGCGTTGACCGAGGGGTTCACCTCCTCGATCCGCCGGAGGTGGGCCTCGACCACTTCTTGACTGGAGGTCTGCCTGGATCGGATGGCTTCGGCCAGCTCCGCGGCGCTCATGCTCCAAAGCTCGGTGGTGATCGTGACGCTCATGTCTGCACCCCCTTGGCGGGCCCGCCATGCCACGGCTGAACAGAGCCTACGACAGTCGTCGTTCTCGACGGTTGTCGTTCGAGAGCGCGATGGAATGCCGTCCGTATCGCTATTTCCCTTGGATCCGCTCCTGCGGCCCCCATACGATTGGTGACGTAGGCGTATCCGGCTTTGACCTCGGGGTCGGCGTAGGCCAAGGCGCCGCCCCAACCTGGCATGCCAAACGCGCTCGGGCTACCGAACACCAACCCGTGACGACTCGGCTTGGCAAAGCCCAGCGAGAGCTGCCAGTCGAGCTTCAAGCACTCGTCGAAGTACCCGTGGGCGGGGGGCACAGCGGGCGCCATGAGCGCTTGCAGGGTTTCCTGGCGTAGGCCGAGCTCACCTCCGCCGGTGGCGAACACGCCATACGCACGAGCCAGCGCGCGGGCAGTCACGACTCCACCCCCTGCCGGTACCTCCAGATTGCGCGCGTACACGTGGGAACGGTCGAGAGATACACTCGTAGGCGGATTCCGGTCGGACCTGCGCAGGGCTGAATGCGGGTTTAACACCGCTAACACAAGACGTAGCGGGATGCGATTGACATGACGGACGACTTGGAGAGGGCTCACCTCTACGATCGAAGCCAGGCGTGAGTTCGGGATCTCGTCTGGCAGCCGGATGTAGAAGTCGAGGCCGAGGGGGGAGGCGATCTCATCTTGGAAGAACTGGCCGAGGCTGCGGTGCGACGGATCGACGCGCCGCAACAGCTCGCTCTCGTAGAAGCCAAGGCAGAGCATACTGTACGCCTGGCGCTCTCCGGGCGCCCATTCTGGCTTCTGCTGAGCCAGGATGACTGCCAGACGGTCAAGATCCGCGAGCACTGTCTTGTCGACCGGAGCGTCGAGGGCAAATAAGCCCGCCT
>VBHI01000432.1:1880-6035 GCA_005881495.1 Chloroflexota bacterium | reverse complement strand
GAGACGATGGGGAGGACAGCGCCTGTGCCGAAACGCCGTGCCAGCCATCCCAGTGTGCGTATCCGCCAGTTGGGAGTATACTGCGGCGGAGTCACCCCTGCGCGACGCAGGTAATCCTCCCACACGCCGGAGTGGCGCCGCTCGATATCGGCTATTTTGCGATAAAGTTCCGCTAGATGCGGATCGCGCTCCGCCTCAGCGAGCATTTGATAGAGAAAGATGCCTTCTTGCTCATCAAGATAGTTTTCACGATAGCGTTCCGTGTCGCTTTTCGCGGGCTGGGTAGTCATATAATGCCTCCAAATAAGCATATTCCAGGAAAGATCTATTGTTCCTTACTGCGCCGCTTCTCCAACCACTTTTTAATACTTGCTTCTTTGCCCTGCTGCCCAGGTTCATAGTAGTAGCGTCCCTTCAGACTGTCAGGTAAATACTCCTGAATCTGTATGGCTGGCGGCCTTTCAGGGTCCTCGATCTGCATCTCTTTGTAATATTCGTGGGCGTATTTGTAATCTTTGCCGTAATCTAAATCCTTCATTAATTGCGTTGGCGCGTTCCGGATCTGCAGGGGGACGGGGTCGTTGCGGGTCTTCTGCACATCTTCCTGTACACGGCTATATGCTTCATATAAAGCGTTGCTTTTGGGAGCGGTTGCCAGGTGGACGACGGCCTGGGCAAGAGCAAGGTTGGCCTCCGGTAAACCTACGAAATGCACGGCTTGCTGTGCGGCTACACAGATTAGTAGCGCCTGGGGGTCTGCCATGCCGACATCCTCTGAGGCAAAGCGAATCAGGCGGCGCACAATATAGAGCGGGTCTTCTCCCGCTTCGATCATGCGACCCAGCCAGTAGAGACTGGCATCGGGGTCAGAGCCACGCAGAGACTTATGCAGTGCCGAAATAGTGTCAAAGTGCTGTTCTCCGCCCTTGTCGTAGAGGAGGGCGCGGTGCTGCATGGCCTCTTCGATCATGGGCATGGTAATGTGAAGATGGAGAGGCGAAGGCACAGCAGCATTCTCTACGGTTGTAGCGCTTATACTCTGGGCGGCCAGTTCAAGTACATTGAGTGCTATACGAGCATCACCGTTGGCAAAGATGGCGATTTGTTGCAATGCATCCTCATCAATGGTGATGTTCAATTGACCGAGGCCGCGTTCTTTGTCGGTGAGAGCACGCCGGAGAATGGTTAGTATCTGCTCCTCATTGAGAGCCTTTAATGTGAAGACCCGCGAGCGTGACAGAAGAGCTGCAATGACTTCAAAGCTAGGGTTTTCGGTGGTAGCGCCGATAAAGGTCACGACGCCGCGCTCAACATGAGGTAGGACAGCATCCTGCTGTGCCTTATTGAAGCGGTGGATTTCGTCGATAAAGAGAATGGTAGGTTGCCTGCTGAATTGGCGTAATTTCTTCGCCTCATCAACCACCCGACGCAGGTCCGCGACTCCAGCTGAGACGGCGCTGAGGCCCCCAGAGGATCATCGACGGCACCCGGTCGCCTTCGATGCTGCGGCGCAGGAGCCGCCCCGGTTCTACCAGGTGCTCCTGTCCAACAATCTCATCGAGGGTGCGAGGGCGCATCCGTGCTGCCAGCGGCTCTCCTGGCGTAATACTTTCCTTTGCTGGTTGCGTTTTTTTATTGGCAGGGGCGCCGGGGCTATCGTCCGACCCAAATAGCGATGATTGATTTGACATTGATTTTGCTCTTTATTTAATAGGGGACGTGCAATGACAGATGTATAGACAGCATACCATTTCTCAGGATGGATTACAAAAACATATTTAGGCTTCGGACAAGGGGAATAAAATTTTCATGCTGCATTGTATTAGAGATTAGTGCTGCGATACCGTAACCTAAAGACCTCTCATTTGGAGGAATATATGCTCGATATAACGAAAACGAGAGATGCACATATTGAGCAGCGCTTACGCTCCGAATTGATTATCTGGCTCAGCACAGTACGGCCCGACGGACGTCCACACCTTGTACCCGTCTGGTTTCTCTGGGATGGCGCAACCTTTCTGATCTTTAGCCAGCCTAATGATCAGAAGCTTCGCAATCTACGGCGTAGCCCGAACGTGGTACTCGCATTGGAGACACGCGATCAGGGAAATGAGGTCGTCTTGATTGAAGGGCAGGCTGCAGTGCTTGATGACTCGACATTGAAGACCACCATGCCGGAGTATGCCGAAAAATACGATGCGCTATTGAAGGATATGGGCTGGACGGCGGAGTGGATGGCTCCCAGATATTCTGAGGTTGTGCGAGTAACTCCAACCAGGTTTATCAGTTGGGGATAGTACTGTTATACAGTGCTCACCGGGTCGATATCGACCTGCCAGTCGGGAGCATCGATCACCCGCAGCAGCGGGTGCAGGTCTGGACCCCGTACGATCATTTGCCAGCGATATTTATTCTGTACCCGTTCCATCAAGGCAGGAGCGGGACCTACTACATCCGTATCGGTTAAGCCAAGCCGCTCGATCCAATCGTCCAGCCGTTCACGCAGCAGTAGTGCCTCGTTTTGCGTGCGGCGGCGGTTCTCATGACTATAGGTAAATTTGACGAAGCGACGAAAAGGCGGATAGCCATAACGACGCCGGGCAGCGATCTCCGCGGCATAAAATTCGTGGTAATCATGGCGCGAGGCGGCATCGATACAAAAATGCTGCGGGTTAAAGGTCTGGATAATGACGGAACCAGATTCCTCGCCTACCCCCACCCGGCGTCCTGCACGCCCGGCCACCTGGGTGAGTAACGTAAAGGCTCGTTCTGAGGCGGCGAAGTCTGGCAAATTCAGCGCGATATCCGCCGAGACGACGCCGACGAGGGTTACGCCCGGCAGATCAAGTCCCTTGGCGATCATCTGTGTCCCCACCAGGATGTCGGCTTCGCGGCTGGCAAAACGATCGAGCAATTGCTGGTGAGCGCGGTAATTGGTGGCTGTATCGCGATCCCAGCGCAGCAAACGCGCCGTGGGGAAACTGCGCTGGATTGTCTCCATCACCTTTTCAGTGCCCAGCCCAAAGTAACGAATGCCAGTACTTTGACACTGGGGACAGGCATACAGCACTTTGCTCTGCCTGTTGCAGTAGTGACAGAGCAGAATACGCTCAGTTGAGTGGTACGTCAGTGGCACATCACAGCGATCACACATGACGACAAAACCACAGTCGCGACAGAGCACACAGCTCGCAGCCCCGCGCCTATTGAGGAAAAGAATTGCCTGCTCCTTATTACGCAAAACGCGCTCAAGCTCACTCTGCAAACGGCGACTGATAATACTGGTGTTGCCAGCGTGAAGTTCGCTTCGCAGATCAATCACTTCAACCGGGGGAAGCGCGGCACCAATGCGTCCGGGCAATTCCACCAGCGAATATTCTTTTTGCTCGGCGCGGTAGAAGGTCTCGACCGATGGTGTAGCACTGCCCAGCACAACAGGAATGTGCAGGATGCGACCGAGAGCGATAGCTACCTCTCGCGCGTGGTAAGTCGGTTTCATATCGCTCTGCTTATAGGCTGATTCGTGCTCTTCGTCAAGGATGATCAGTCCCAGGTCTGGCAATGGTGAAAGGAGGGCTGAACGAGAGCCAATCACCACGTCGACCTGGCCCGAACGAATGCGCTGCCATTCATCGAAGCGTTCTCCCATGAAGAGGTCTCCATGAATGATGGCAACACGTCCTGGAAAACGGCCTGCGAAACGCTCTATGGCCTGGGTGGTTAGTACAATTTCTGGTACGAGCACAATGCCGCGTTTGCCGGACGCGATGATTGCCTCCATGGCCTGGAGATAGACCTCTGTTTTTCCGCTGCCAGTGATGCCGTGCAGAAGAATGGGCCTGATATCCTCTCCCTGTGTTATCTCGGATGGCCCCATAGTCTTTAAAATATGGGCCAGCGCATTATCTTGAGCGGGAGTGAGCTGCAGCGGTTTACTGGCCGGGAAAACGCGCCCCTGGAGGGGGTCACGCCGCACCTCTACTTCTTTCACAGCGATGATGCTCTCACGAATAAGGGCCTGGAATTGCACCGGGGTCAGTTTGCAAGCCTTACAGAGTTTGTTGGGTGTCCAATAGGCCATGTTGCCGGGGGCGCCAGTATCGCTTTGTAGCAGTTCAATGGCCGCCAATTGCCGCTGAGCTTGCAGGCTGGCAA
>VBHI01000432.1:0-1864 GCA_005881495.1 Chloroflexota bacterium | reverse complement strand
CTATATTGATGGCGCTAGCGGAGGGAAGATTTTGTTGAATTTGTGCCTCGGCGCGCTCACGCCACAGCGCCAGTTCCTCTCCCTGAGCGACGAGACGCACAACTCGTTTCATTCGTTTTGTACTTAGCAACTGCGCTTTGCGTTCGACGAGACCACTCGCCAGTGCCTCAGATAGTAGTTTCTTTGCTTGTGTTGGCCCGAGCATCTTTTTGAGCTTTTCAACATTTAGCTTTCCATCCGCCAGCAGCAGGCCAACCAGGGCCTGGACACGGAGAGAAATAGCATGTTCTGCTTCCATTTCACCTGGTACCCCCCCTTCAGTTTTCGCTAAGTGAAGGACAACCTGCGAACGTTGTAACAGGCCAGGGGGTAACATCCTGAAGGCAATCCAGCTAAGCGGTGTGATATAGTATGCTGCCATCCATTCAGCCAGTGAGAGCTGGTGTGGCAGCAGGGCCGGTTCATCATCAAGGATGGCGGAAATTGGCCGCACTTCCAGCCCAGCCCCTTCATCGTCAGCAAGGTGCGTGTTCCAGACAATGCCCTCAACCAGGCGCTCTTGGTAGGGAACAGCCACCAGTTGGCCGGGGCGTAGTCTGTCCTCAAGTTCCATTGGTACGCTATAAGTGAGCAAGGGTTGCTCACTCCAACTGGCAGCGGTGGTCAGCACATGGGCTAGCACTCTCTAGCGTCTCCCAAACTCATGCTCTAGCGCGGACAGACTAAAATGAACCATAGTCGGGCGGCCATGACAGCAGCTAAAGGGGGCGTTCGTTTGACCAAGCTGCTCAATCATCTCGCGCATTTCGCTCACCGTCAGAAAGTAATTGGCTTTAATCGCGGCTTTACAAGCCACATTTGCCAGCGCGTGTTCTTCCCATGTTTCGCTATGGCCTACGTAATCAGCTGCCGTCAAATCCGCCAGCAGGTCGTGCAATGAGCGAGCGCTCATTTGCTTGATGAGTACATTCGGCACTGCTTTGACCGAAAGTATATTATTGTCTCTCTTGTCGAGTATTTCCAGGTCAAAGCCGATATGCTCCAATTGTTTGCGGTGATCCTCTACCGCTTCTAGTTCTTGAGGCGCAAGCTCAAATTGGATTGGCGTCAGCAGTATCTGCGAGATGGGAGCACGCGCCTTCAGGGCAGTTACCATACGCTCTAACAGAATACGTTCGTGGGCGGCATGCTGGTCGACCAGGTACATGCCAGCAGGGCCTTCAGCAACGATATAGCTCTGTGATAGCTGGCCAATGACGCGTAACGAGGGGAGGCGGTTGGTGGGTTGGGATGTAGCTTCCGGCACAGCGGCGTCAAAGGCGCCCACAATCGGGCCACCCGCATCCAGGGCACGCGCAACGGGTGCTACCATACTTTTATCGTTCTCGCGGGGCGTAGGGACCCGATTTATCGCATCCCACGTGGGGCCGGGAGGGGCCTCCCCAGGAATATCATGAGACGTGACGGGATCATCCCGGCGAATATGGCTCTGCCAGAGCCTGGATAGCAGTGGTGGTTTGGTGCCTGTTTCCTCTTCAGTGACGGTAATCCAGGGGTTATCCTGGGGGAAGGTTGAAGACGAGTCTTCTGTGGGCCGATAAATCGGCGATGTGCCCGATAAATCGGCACCTACGGTTGTGTTGAACGATGTGCCCGATAAATCGGCACCTACGGCTGGGTTGAACGATGTGCCCGATAAATCGGCACCTACGGTTGGGTTGAGCGCAATGTCCGAGCTATCGGATGTTATTTCGTCATCGGATGTTGTTTCGTCATCTGCTGTAGGGGCCCGATTTATCGCGCCCTGGGTGTCGTAGTAGGTTCCCCTGGCATTGCCCCAGGTGGGCATTTCCGCCTCTTCCAG
>VBHI01000205.1 GCA_005881495.1 Chloroflexota bacterium | reverse complement strand
GTAACATATCATTGCCTGCCTGGAGCGCCAGGACCGCTGCCTCCGGCATACTCCATGTCCGGGTAATGCCTTGCATGTAGAGGGCGTCGGTGAGTACGACACCATCATAGCCAAATTGCTTGCGCAGAATATCAGTCATAAAGATGTGTGAAAGTTCTGCCGGATATCTGGGGTCAATGGCGGGCATGAGTACGTCGGTCGGCATAATCATCCCAGGATTGTCCAATTTGTTCTGCGATTGAATAAAGTGTTTGAAGGGCGCAAGTTCGACATCATAAATCTGCTGCCTGGTTCGATTAACGACCGGCAAGCCTTTATGCGCATCGATGACGGCGTCTCCCAGTCCAGGGTAATGTTTGATACAGGCAACAACTCCATCACTCTGCATAGCTCGCAGATAGGCTCCTGCGAATTTGATCACAGATTGAGGGTCGTTCCCAAAGGTACGCGTCACCATGTCATAGCCATTCACAAGGTTCACGTCGACATCGGGTGCAAGGTCATTATTGATACCAAGCGCTGCTAGATCATGGGCGGCCTTATGCCCCTGTTGAGTTGCGACGGCAGAATTGCCTGTATTGTAAATGTCGGTCGCCGACATGCGATAACCATAAATGTGCGAGAGTCGATGGACATATGGGCCGCCCTCTTCGTCGGTTGAGATGAGTAGCGGGAACGTTGCATGCTGTTGCATTTGAGCTATGTCATGCTTGGTCTGATTGAAGGTATTCATTTGAAATTCGTACATAATGACGCCGCCCACATGCAACTTGTTGATCATCGTATCCAGGTCTGGCGAGTAGTACGTATCGGAATATTCGACCATGATCAGTTGGCCCAATTCGACGTCCAGGCTCATGCGCGATACATACATCCTGGCGAGTTGCTTATACTGCATATAGTCAACAAGATGTCTGAGTGAGTTGAGCTGGCTTGCATTCAGCGGCAGTTGTACAAATTGGCCCACGTGTAGGGTTTTTTGTGCGGGTGGAGTTGGTGCACTGATGGATTTGGCGCCAGCCAGGAGACTTCGTTCAAAAAAAACTCCTGCAATCACCAGGATTGCCAGAAGCGCCAGCGTGACCATGATGGGTAGAGCGATACGACGAGGCTTTGCTTTTCCCTTCTGAGAAGATGAAATATGTGGAGGTGTTGGAGATTTTTCTTTAATACTCATTATTGATGGTCATAGAGACTCCTCACCTTTGCATAATATATAAAGGCGTATTGATGGTATGACTATAGTGTGTAACGCGCAGTCAGGGCTTTTTGTTACATCGATCTACTTACTGGGCTGTTTCAGTAGACTCTTGGTGCTCCTGATTTTCGGGTGTGAAAGGCTGCGATTGATCGCTTTCGCTCTCTTCACTGTGTGCTGTCTGCTGCTGCGTGACCCGCTGTTCGCTCGTTTTACGCTTTGTACGAGAACGCTTCGGCGCTGAGACATCGACAGTTCGAGTTGTCTCGCTCTCGCTATCAGTTGTTGCAGGAGTAGTGAATTGGCCGCCAGAGCTTTCTTCGTTGATGTCGCTGGTAGCAGTGAAGGGGGTTTCTTTCTCACCCTCGTCAGCCTGCGTAGGAGTTAGAGCCTGTAGCCAGGACGGACTTTCGTCAGTGCGTAGGAGAGAAAGAGAATGGAAATGGAGCCAGTTAGCGTCCTCTTCCGCTACTTCTGGAGCAGGTGATAGGGTTAGTTCGCCGCTTCCGGGTAAAGACGCCTCCTGTAAAATTGAGTGCTCTTTTTCTGTTTCTGCTAGAGAGGTTGCGCTCTCACTGGCGGCAGTCTCCTCATGCTCGCCGGAGGAGAACACAAGAGATGGATCTTCCAATTGGAACTGGGCAGAGACAGGTACTGTGGTAGTATCGCTCTCTTCGTTTTCAAAATCGTAAGGCAACACAGGTACCCTATCAGCAGTACCAAAATCAGCCTCTTCAAAGATATCAGTTGCAAATGGTGTCTCTTCTGCCATCTCATCAATCGTGGGTACATCAGGGGAAGGGGATACCTCTTGCTGTGTAGTGAGCCTCTCATCTACAACTGCAGGTGCAATATACAGCACTTCTTCTTCTATCGAGGGCAGAGAAGCTCCTTGTGACAGTCCCGAATCGTAGGTTGCTAGCGACTGAGGTGGACGAGAATCGATAGGGGGGGGTATTGCTCGCTGGCGCCGACGTGCAGCCGCACGTACATTTGGAACAACCGATGGTGGTTGTTTCGAGTAGTCAAATACAACTTTGATGGCCCGATTGCGGGCCTTATTTGCTGCTGTTATGAGGGCCTCGCGATAGCCGCTGAGAGGGAAACTGTGGGTAATCAATTTATCGGGAAAAATCAGTTTTCGCTCTATCAGCTCAACAGCGATCTTAAAAGTAGGTGTTTTCTTGGATGTATCAATAGGCCAGGTCTCCATACCATGACCCTTTGTACCAATGAGATTGATCTCCTCGTACCATATGGGGGTGAGATCGATACGCATGCGGTGAAGATATACGCCCACCACGACCACGGTTGAACCAGCTCGTGCCCATCTGAGCGCATCTTGCGTGGTATGTGCGCTGCCGACGGTATCGTATGTAACATCATAGCCACCTAACAACACCTTGTTACCCCATATACCCTCATAGAGCTGTGCGCTGGTAGCTCGTTGTATCTCTCTATAGCTATCCTGTGGGTAGATAATCTGTGCACCTAAGCGCGCCGCTTGTTCGATCTGGAAGGGGTGACGTGCCATTACACACACTTCAGCCTCGGGTGCAAGAGCGCGGACAACTTGTAAGATAAGTAGACCTATTGTGCCGGCACCAATAATAAGCACACGATCTTTTGCCTGTGGTAAATGACGTAAGACGGCATGAACGGCAACTGCGGTTGGTTCCAAAAGAACAGCTTGCATATCATGTATGTCCTGGGGAATACGAAAGAGTTGTTGTTCGTGGAGCAACATCTCCTCGCTCCATCCACCGCCTATTGGTTGTGGGCCGGGCAGAGCGCCGTTCTCACAGAGGCTATAATGGCCAGAGGCGCACGAGCGGCAGGGTTGTTGTACGCCTGCTGTGATGCAGTTGGGTCCAGATTGCAGCACAACCCGGTCACCGACACGTAAATGATGCACGTCATTCCCGACTTCTATTACTTCTCCGACAACCTCGTGACCTGGATATGAAAGACCATGATTGGGTATGGCCGCGGGTGCAATGTTGAAGTCTCCATCAACGAAAATGAGATGCAGGTCGCTTCCGCAAATGCCTGCGAACGAGTTACGTACGCGCACCCAGTTGGATGCAGGTAGTGACTGTCGGGGTAAATTTCGTACTTGTAGGGGAGCAAACGAAGAGAAATAGGCTCCACGCCAGATATATCCGAGAAGTTTCGTAGGTATAACATGTGCAGGATCAAGTTCTAATGTTGAGGTCCACATAGCGCCCTCCCTGAGTTTCTAGCAATCTTATTGCTATACATAGCATCTTGTGTTCCGTTTTATCGCAGTGTATCACGCAGGTGGAAGGTGGTCAATCTTATTGAAAAAGAATAGGAAAGAAGATTGTTTACTCTGTTACGCGGGGTATTTTCACCGTGAAGATGGTCTCTATTTCGGGGGTACTCGCGACAGTAATAGTTCCCTCGTGCGCAAGCGCTATCGCCCTGGCAATTGAGAGGCCAAGTCCTGTACCCTGAGGAACCTTCCAGGGAGATGCATAGGTAGACATGTGTTCACCCCGGTAAAAGCGTTCAAAGATATAAGGGAGGTCGTCTGGGTGAATGCCCTTCCCATTATCAATAACTTGTATGATCGCATAACCATCTTGACAATCTAGTTGAAGGCGAATCCAACCGTCAGGTGCTGGCCGACCGTATTTTATTGCATTATCAAACAGGATATGTAACACCTGCTTGAGTTGATCAGCGTTTGCCTGTATGTTCAGTCGCTCGTGTGTTGAGAAGTAGATGCCTATCTTCCGCCCATCTGTTGCCAGTTCTTTTGCTCGCTCCACTCCTTCGAGCGCCAGGTTGACCAGGTCAATAACTTGTTTTTCCAGGTTTTGGGCTTCATCGAGACGAGCCAATAGTAACAAATCATTGATCAGACGCGTCATACGTTCAGCCTCACTTTTAATGAGCTTTAAGACACGCAGCGCTGTCTCTGGATCGTCTTTTGCTCCGCGCATCAATACTTCCGTGAAACCACGTATTGACGTCAATGGAGTGCGAAGTTGGTGGGAAGCGTCAGAGATGAAGCGACGAAATCGCTGTTCTGAGGATTGTTGCACTTTTTTGGCGCGCTCAAGTTGTTCACCCATGATACTCAAACTCGTAGCGATCCTACTCACCTCATCATCACCTTTCATGAGAGGTAAAAGACGTTCTCGCTGTTGTAAATCACCAAGAGTGATAGCCTGGGCTGCATCTGACGCTCGCCGCAAGGGGCGCAGCAAATAAAGCGCCAGAAAGAAAAGGGCAAATACTCCAATAACAATGAGTAGAGCCGCTACTATCTGTAAACTTGTAAGCAGAACGCCCTGTATTGTTATATGTAAGATGGCGTACGAAGTCCAAATGCTAAGTAGAATCAGTAGAACACAGATGAGTAAACCGTAGAAAAACGTCATTTGCCAGAGCAGTCCTGAGAGCCGACGACGACGCCAGGAACTGTAAGGACTCAGTTTATCATCAGTCTTTTCATCTCCACTCTCTCCGTCGTAGACGGCGGATGAAACGTTTTTCAATTCTGCTGGCATTACGTACTATCCTCGCCCTTTTAGTCTTTTAAGACATATCCCACTCCGCGAACTGTTTGAATCAAACGAGGGGTGCTAGGTGAATCTTCAATTTTCTCTCTTAAATACCTCACGTAAACTTCGATGATATTGGTTTCGCCGAGAAAGTCGTAGCCCCACACTTTGTTTAGTATCGTCTGGCGGTCCAGCACCTGGCGGGGGTGACTCATAAACAAATGCAGCAGATTGAATTCGGTAACGGTTAACTCGATATGACGGCCTGCACGGTTAACTTCTCGAGTTGTCATATGTAGTCGCAAATCGCCAAACTGTAATACCTGACCCTCTCTTTCAAGCGCACTGTTACCGGGTATAGAAACGGAAGAACGGCGCTGACGGCGAAGTATGGCATGGATACGGGCAACTAGCTCTTCAAAACTAAAGGGCTTTGTCAGGTAATCATCTGCTCCAGTCTTCAAACCAGCCACGCGGTCCTCCACTTCGCCCCTGGCGGTCAGTATTAACACCGGTACATCCTGTGTCGTCGGGTTAATGCGCAGACGCCGGCATACCTCTAGCCCGTCTATGCTACCGGAAGGTAGCCCCAGGTCAAGGATGACTATATCAGGATTGATACGCTGCGTGATAGTCAATCCTTCCAGTCCGTCCGAAACAGCTTCAACCTGAAAACCTTCATAGCGCAGACCCAGTTTGATAAGTTCAATAATATTTTCTTCATCCTCAATCACGAGTACCTTTAATTGGGTTGGATTTGATGCGTTGGGGGATTTACCCAGGCTTGCAGGTTGCATTTCAATACTTCCGCGCCTTTGAAGGTCTGCTTCCTGTAGCTCAACGGAATCCGCAGCTATATCACTTCTTCTGATTGAATCCTGTTGCATAGTGTTTTGCCTTTTTTTCACAGACAAGGAACTGTAAAACAGAAAGAGATGCGATTCAGTTAACTTTCTACCACATCCCGGAAATTGCATTAAATTCATTATAGGTATCTCTTGAGCGCAGTGCAAGTCAATATTGTTTCCTTGACGCTTTTCTCAGCAGAATCTAATTTTTGGCTTTGAGCTGGTCGGTGTAGATATTCCCTACCTTAAAGTAATCACCTTAGACAATGCATGGAGATTTGTATTACAATAACCATAATCATCAAGTCAAAATATATCTCGCTATACATTTTCGGGAGTTTTTCTATGACTATCAAACGGCTGCTGATAATAATTGGTGTCTTACTTATACTATTGATAGGGGTGTCGACCTACGCCTTCGCCATTCTTCTATCAAATCCTGCTCAAACGTCTCTCTTACCGCTCACCCCGTCGCCAACTGAGACTATTTATACGAACATCAGCAGTGTCTATAGAGTGGTAGGAACCATCCAATCCCTTGGGGATCAGACATTTGTAATCGCCCTGACTCATGAGCATAAAACCGTCACGGTTAGCGTCAATGACAAAACAACATATGCTACGCCAAATGGACCAGCCACTTTTAGCGATCTGAAAGTCGGAGAGGTGGTAGAAGTGCGCACCCGTACAGATACCTTCGACACGACGACCATCCTGGCGGCACGTATTATCGTCAAGTCAGCGGCGGCCTGATAGTCTCTAAGACACCTTTTCTGCGTGGCTAGTTTCACGCTGTTGCTGCAATTGGGGCTGTCCTTTTTACAATAGCCTTGTGCTGGCGTAGTCGATTCTATCCCATGACAGGCGGTTGTAAGAGCAAGCGCAAACCATTGACAGACTTTCCTTGCTGATATATCCTGTAGTGGCATCACTTACATGTTGGTATTCTGGCCTGGTATTGATTAAAGTTTCTTTTGGCCCATATTGGTAGCCCTGCTGGAAAGGTTGTCATAATGAAACTCACAATGAAGGGCGATTATGGTTTGCGAGCTATGCTTGATATGGCTGCATACTATGGACAGGGGCCGGTCGAAAGTGCCGACATCGCTAGACGTCAGTATATTCCAGAGCAATATCTCGACCAGATATTAATGGCCCTGCGCAAAGAAGGCTTAGTGAAAAGTGTTCGTGGCCCAAAGGGTGGACATATGCTTGCGAAGCCACCAGCCCAAATTACTATGGCCCAGGTTATGCAAGCGCTGGAGGGCTATGTTCCACCGATGGAATGTCTCCCCAACCCTGATTTTTGCAAGCTTTCGCCTGGGTGCGCCTTACGTGTGGTCTGGCAAAAGATTGATGAAATGACACAGATCTTGCTCAACTCAACCACTATTGAGGAACTGGCACAACAGCATCAAACAGGCACTATGGAGATGATGTACTACATCTAAAACATGTAGGGAAACCTCGAGCGGATGTTCAGGGTGAAGAGTAGAGAGCACTAAAGCGAGTACGTCGTGAGACAGGGATGGTAGCAAGTGGATAATGCAGGGGCTGAATTTACAATGCCCACATCCAGTAGTGATAGGTTGATAGCCATTGTAGAGGATGATGCAAGATTGGCAGGCATGTTCCGTGATATATTGGGCTGCTTCGGTAACTTGCGGCTTCAAATTTTCTCTGATGGACAAGAAGCCAGAACCTCCTTACCAGCACTCAACGCGGATCTCATTTTATTAGATGTTGGATTACCCAATCTTGATGGAGCCTCTCTTTTTAAGATCCTGCGTGGACATAGCAATACGAAGAACACTCCTATCATTGTCATCACGGGCAGCCACGACTGGGAACTGCATCGCATGGGGCTCCAAACAGGTCTCCTGCTACGGAAACCCTTTGAGATTGAAGAACTACTCCGCATGATTCAAGCTTTGCTTCCTTTCCAGGAAATGTAAATGCATCCGCTTGAAGTGTTTCTACTGTGCGGTCACTACCATTGAGATCGTTAACAACGGCAGGTGAAGAGTTATGGCCTACTGGGCGAAAGATGTGACAGAACTTATTGGTCGCACACCCATCGTCGAGTTAAAACGCGTGACTTCAGGCGCAATTGCTACCGTCCTCGCCAAACTAGAAATGTATAGTCCGGGCGGTAGTGTTAAGGACCGTGTCGCCCTACAGATGATCTGCGAAGCAGAGTCGCAAGGGCTTTTACGTCCTGGTGGTACCATTACTGAACCTACCAGTGGCAACATGGGTGTCTCTCTCGCATGGCTCGCTGCTGCTCGTGGCTACCAATGCATCCTCACCATGCCGGACACCATTTCTCTGGAACGACGTCTCCTCATACAACGCTTCGGTGCGAAGATCCTTCTTACACCCAGCAACCAGGGTATGAGAGGAGCTATAAACAAGGTTATCGAACTACGCACCACACTCCCAAATACCTGGTATCCACAACAATTCTACAATCAGGCCAACCCGCGTGCTCATCGGGAAGGTACTGCCGTGGAGATTTGGGAAGAGACCTCTGGAGCAGTCGACATGGTTGTCATCGGCGTGGGTACAGGAGGAACCTTAACTGGCGTCGCGGAAGGACTGCGTTCTCGTAAGCCCTCTATCGAAGTCATCGCCGTCGAACCAGCCTCGTGTGCTATCTTATCTGGTGGGCGCCCCGGGCCACATCGCATTGAAGGCCTTGGAGCAGGTTTTCAGCCTGACACCCTGCGCGTTGATCTCATCGACTCTGTTGTCCCCGTCGCCGATCAGGATGCTATCTCTACTGCTATTCGTCTCATGGAACAAGAAGGCCTCTCTGTTGGTATCAGTAGTGGTGCCGTAGCCTGGGCCGCTTTACAAGAGGCTCGCAAAGAACAAAACCGCGGCAAAGTCATCGTCACTATTTTCCCTAGTGCCGCCGAAAGATATTTGTATACCAGCCTTTTTGAAGACCTCAGAAGTAATCTTCACTCATAAAAGGGCTATTTGTTTGGCTGGGCACCATTACTGCACCATTTTGTCGTGAAATATCGGAAAAATGCAAAAATTGCTATTGACATCCTTGCAAACTGGTAGTATACTTACATCCTGCCAGAACATATACACTTGGAACAGTAATCAGTACTGTACACAATTTGTATCATTGTTGGCTGGTGTGAGCTAGCAAAGAAGATAGATAGATCAAACATTTGACGTTACGTCATTCCCCATAAGGATACTGCAACTTTAGGTACTACAAACAAGCGCAAGATGCTGAAAGCCACGTTGCCCATCATTGACTGCGGTACCGCGAGAAATGTCAAAGTGTATATTGTACACAGTGTGCTGTTAGTACCTGAGTACTGTATACAGGGAATAATGTAGCGTATTTCGTTGTTTTTATTGGTGACATCTTTCTTTGTTCAAATACAAGTAGCGTGCAATGTGGGTGAGCCGAGAACAACTTGTTCGTGTAGGGGAGTAGGAGTAACCGCTTGCGAAGGCAATTTGCGGTTACTTTTCTTGTCATTGAACGTCTTTCAACACAGGCTTATTAGATATCATCCTGAGTAATATCTTTTTCCGTTTTTTTGTTTGCGTGGAGATGCGCATCCCTCTTTATATGCGTATCTCTATTCATTTCCTCATGTGGGCAATAAGGTGAGAGGAGAACACTACACATGGCAGTTAGCAGCAGGGCTGTGGCTCTCCCCGAGCGCGTTTCATTTGCACGTATCCCTGATATACGGCCAATGCCGGGGCTGATTCAGATTCAGCTTGACTCTTTTGAATGGTTTAAGAAAGAAGGTCTGCGCGAACTTTTTGAAGAAATCTCTCCTATTGAAGACTTTACCGGTAAAAATCTTAGTCTAGAATTTATTGTGCCTCCTGAGCCATTTGGCAAGCCCAAATATAACGAGGACGAGTGTCGTGACCGCGATGCCACATACTCTGCCCCACTCAATGTCAAAGCCCGTCTCATCAACAAAGAGACTGGTGAGATTATTGAGAAAGACATCTTTATGGGTGATTTCCCCCTTATGACCAAGGAAGGTACCTTCATTATCAACGGCGCCGAGCGTGTTGTCGTTAGCCAGCTGGTGCGCTCCCCCGGTGTGTACTTCACCGCCGATGAAGATGCTACAACTGGTCGCAGGCTCTTTGCCGCCAAGCTTATCCCTGGTCGAGGCGCTTGGTTGGAATTTGAGACCAGTAACAAAAACTTACTGACCGTCAAAATAGACCGGAAGCGTAAATTGCCTATCACTACACTGCTTCGGGCTATTGCCAGCCTGGCCAAAGATCAATATCATGCTGAAGAGCTAGACCTCACAACGGATCAGGGCATTCTAGATGTTTTCAGTAATGTAGATAATGATCCCAATATCCGCTATATCCAGGCTACGCTGGATCGCGACCCCGTGAAAAGAGAAGACGAGGCCCTTCTCGAGTTGTACAAAAAAATGCGTCCTGGCGATCCTGCCACCATCGATAATGCTCGTTCGCTGGTGAAAAATCTCTTTTTTAACCCGCGTCGCTACGATCTTGGTAGCGTCGGTCGCTATAAGCTTAATCGTAAGCTTGACCTCTCTACGCCACAAAGCGAACGCATCTTGACCCAGGATGACCTGGTCAACATTATCCGTCGCTTGATAGAATTGAATAATGGACATGGTCGTAAAGACGACATCGACCATCTCGGCAATCGCCGTGTACGCTGCGTTGGAGAACTGATACAGACGCAGTTCCGTGTTGGCCTGCTGCGTATGGAGCGTGTTGTTAAGGAGCGCATGAGTATCCAGGAGCCTGGGCAGGCAACGCCCAACGCGCTTATCAACATTCGCCCGGTCGTCGCTGCTATGAAGGAATTTTTCGGTGGCAGCCAGCTCTCGCAGTTTATGGATCAGACCAACGCCCTCGCCGAGATTGGCCACAAGCGTCGTCTCTCGGCTCTCGGCCCCGGAGGTCTCTCTCGTGAGCGCGCGGGTTTCGACGTACGAGACGTGCATCAATCGCACTATGGCCGTATCTGCCCAATCGAGACCCCTGAAGGTCCAAATATTGGACTTATTGGTAACCTCGCTACCTATGGACAGATCAATCCGTACGGTTTCATCGAGACGCCCTATCGTAAAGTGTATAAACGGCTCCCAGCCAATGATCCACTTTTAATTGATCGTGAATTTCGCGGCATCGCCGGCCGCGAGCGTGAAGATGTGATAGCTGCCGATGGCACTGTACTGATCAAAGCGCGTACGCGCGTGCGCGTCGACGAGCCGCTTTTCGCTCAATTGTCTCAAATTCTTGGAGATGCAGAGGTCAGGATAAAACCCTTCGTTACCCTCGAAGTAGATTACCGTACCGCCGATGACGAAGAGAATTTCTGGATTGCTCAGGCCAATACAAAGCTCACTGAAAATAATGAGTTTGCCGAGGAACGCGTTCTTGCGCGTTATCAAGGTGAGTTCGCTATGGAAAGCGCGGATAACATGGACTATATGGATGTATCGCCGCGCCAGACCGTCAGCGTCGCTACCGCACTCATCCCATTCCTTGAGCACGACGACGTAAACCGCGCGCTCATGGGCGCAAACATGCAGCGTCAGGCAGTACCATTGTTGCGGCCACAGTCTCCCATCTGTGGGACAGGCATTGAACGGCAGGTAGCTATAGACTCCGGCCAGGTGCAGGTGAGCAAGGTCAATGGCGAAGTTGTCTCAGCTACTGCGCGAAAAATCGATATTGTTGAAGACGAAGGTGAGCTTCATACGTACCGGCTGCGTAAATTCGTCCGCTCTAACGCCGGTACCTGTATCACTCAGCGGCCACTTGTACGCAAAGGTGACTATGTCAACGTAGGACAGGTTATCGCCGACAGTTCATCGACTGAGAACGGTGAGCTTGCCCTCGGACAAAACATCCTCGTCGCTTTTATGAGCTGGGAGGGTGGCAACTATGAAGATGCCATTCTTATTAGCGAACGTATCGTCCGTGAAGACTACTTTACCTCGATACATATTGAAAAGTATGAGGTCGATGCTCGCGATACCAAGCTTGGGCCTGAGGAGATCACGCGCGATATACCTAATGTTGGTGAAGAGGGACTGCGAAATCTGGATGAACGCGGCATCATCTACGTTGGAGCAGAAGTGGGGCCGCAAGACATTCTCGTTGGTAAAATCACCCCAAAAGGTGAGACAGAATTAACGGCAGAAGAAAAGCTCTTGCGTGCTATCTTCGGTGAGAAGGCTCGTGAAGTCAAAGACACCTCTCTGAGGGTACCTCACGGAGAACGCGGTAAGGTTGTCGAAGTCAAAGTCTTTTCACGTGATGCCGGCGATGAGTTGCCTCCAGGTGTCAACCAACTTGTGCGTGTGAGCATTGCCCAGAAGCGCAAAATTGGTGCAGGAGATAAAATGGCCGGACGCCACGGTAACAAGGGCGTTATCTCGCGGGTGCTCCCAATAGCGGATATGCCATTTCTACCAGATGGCACACCGGTAGATATTATCCTGAACCCGTTGGGTGTGCCGCACCGGATGAATATTGGGCAGATTATGGAGACTCACCTGGGTTGGGCCGCGGAAAAATTGGGCTTTAAGATAGCAACTCCCGTTTTCGATGGCGCAACAGAGGAAGACATTGAGGAATTTCTGCGCCGCGCCAATCTGCCCGAGACAGGTAAAGTGCAACTCTTTGATGGACGAACCGGGGAACCGTTTGACCACCCAATCACAGTTGGCTATACCTACATGCTGAAACTGGCGCACTTGGTTGAAGACAAAGTACACGCTCGTTCAACGGGTCCATACAGCCTGATAACGCAGCAGCCCCTGGGCGGTAAGGCCCAGTTTGGTGGACAGCGTTTTGGCGAAATGGAAGTCTGGGCACTTGAAGCCTATGGCGCGGCTAATATACTCCAGGAAATCCTGACGGTTAAGTCAGATGATGTTGTAGGGCGTGTGAAGACCTACGAAGCCATCGTCAAAGGCGAAAATATTATGGAGCCTGGCGTACCTGAATCCTTCAAGGTACTTGTCAAGGAGTTGCAGAGCCTGGGCATCAACGTAGAGGTGCTTAACGAGGATGAGCAAAAAATCCAGTTCGTTGAAGATACATCTAACGATGTCATGCCCGAGCTAGGTATCAACCTATCCGGTTTTGAGGGAGACCACTAAACTAAAATGTAGGGCAACCCTCGCGGTTGCCCTGCAATGATCACCTTGGAACAATTATGCTGATGTAGTTATTGGGTAAGTACTGATAGAGGGCGTATGCCCATTTTCTAAATGTAATGCGACATGTAAGGGCGACCCTTACGGGTGCCCAGGGGTGGAATGGATGTGATTGACTCAACTGTCTACATTGATTGAGCAATGACGTTCTTACGCCAGGAGGCAACATGCTCGAAGTAAATGACTTTAACGCAATCCGTATTAGCCTCGCTAGCCCAGAACAGATTCGTGGTTGGAGCTACGGTGAGGTCACGAAACCAGAGACGATTAACTACCGAACGCTCAAACCAGAAAAAGATGGGCTGTTCTGTGAGCGTATCTTCGGACCCACCAAGGACTGGGAGTGCTACTGCGGTAAATATAAACGAGTTCGTTTTAAGGGGATTGTCTGTGATAAGTGTGGTGTAGAGGTGGCACGCTCAAAGGTGCGTCGTGAGCGCATGGGACATATCGAACTGGCTTCACCCGTGAGCCACATCTGGTACTTCAAGGGCACACCCAGTCGCATCGGTCTCTTGCTTGACCTATCGCCCCGCAACCTGGAGCGTATCCTCTACTTTGCGCTCTACGTCATCACTGATATTGATGAGGATGCCCGCCAGCGCGAACTGATGCACATGGACGAGGAACTTCTCAAGCTGGAACAGAATCTGGATGAACAGGTTGTAGAGTTGATCGACCAGTTGAAGGATAAACGAGATAGCGATATCCTCAAAACGAGAAATCGCATCGAGGAAGACCGTGTGGAGGCTGAAGCCCGCCGCGAGCAAGAGTTGGAGGCGGCGAGGCGAGCAGAGAGTGATACACTGGCACAGTTGCGCGCCTCAATGGGCCAACCGGCTGAAGAGGATATCATCTTTGAACCAACGGGTCAGATCATTGTGCCCGAAGGTGATGTAGTCACACCGAGACATACCGAATCGTTGGAACAAAAGGCCGAGATTTGTCGCAATGATATTGCCGAGAATGCGCGCCGCGAGATCGAGGCTACTCGCCTGGAAAGCGATCGTGACGCTGAACGCACGAAGCTTGAATACCAGGGACAAATCGACTCCGCGCAGTCACACCTGGAGTTAGAGCGTGTCAGTAATAGACAGCGTTTGGAGCAGTTGCGGCGTGATCTTGAGGGCCTCAAGAAGATGGACCTCCTGCAGGAGGGTCGCTACCGCGAGCTGAAAGATGCCTTTGGGGGCGTTTTCCGGGCAGGGATGGGGGCTGAAGCAGTACGCGAGCTGATTGCTGGCCTGGACATGGATAAGTTGGCCGGTGAACTGCGCCGCGAAATTGGTTCAACAGTTGGTCAGCGTCGCAAGAAGGCTACCAAGCGCCTGAAAGTAGTCGAGGCATTCCGTAAGTCAAACACTTCGCCCGAGTGGATGATCCTGACGGTTTTGCCAGTTTTACCACCAGACCTGCGCCCAATGGTGCAGCTCGATGGCGGCCGCTTTGCCACGTCGGATTTGAATGATCTGTATCGTCGTGTTATTAACCGCAATAACCGTCTCAAGCGGCTATTAGAGTTGAGCGCGCCAGAGATCATTATTCGCAATGAGAAACGCATGCTACAAGAGGCGTGTGATGCCCTCATCGATAATGGACGCCGTGGTCGTGCCGTGGCGGGCTCAGGGAATCATAAACTGAAGAGCCTCTCAGATATGCTCAAGGGTAAACAGGGGCGCTTCCGTCAAAACCTGCTTGGTAAACGCGTAGACTACTCTGGTCGGTCCGTGATTGTGGTTGGTCCGGAATTAAAGCTGCACCAATGTGGTCTGCCCAAGAGAATGGCGCTGGAACTGTTCAAACCGTTTGTTATGCGCAAACTGGTGGAGCAGAACTTCGCACACAATATCAAAAGCGCGAAACGTTTTGTCGAGCGCGTGAAGCCTGAAGTGTGGGATGTACTGGAAGAGGTCATCAAAGACCATCCAGTGTTGTTGAACCGCGCACCAACATTGCACCGCCTTGGTATCCAGGCTTTCGAGGCGGTATTGGTAGAGGGTAGCGCTATACAACTGCACCCGCTGGTCTGTTCAGCCTTCAATGCAGACTTTGACGGTGACCAGATGGCGGTGCACGTACCACTCTCTGATAAAGCACAGGATGAGGCGCGCCAGTTGATGCTCTCGACACGCAATCTGCTCTCTCCTGGTACCGGCGATCCATCCATCGGCGCTAGCCAGGATATGGTGCTGGGCTGTTTCTATCTGACGCAGGAACGTCCAGATCAGAAAGGCGAGAATCGCGTCTTTACCGACACGACCGAAGTGCTGCTAGCCTATGAGTCTGGCGTCGTCGCTCTGCAAGCGCCGATCAAGGTACGCCTGGGCGATGTCGATGTCTATGACAATCCTCCACCTGACAAGGCCACCATCATACATGCAAATGGGAAGAGGGTCAGGACAACCGTTGGGCGCGTCATCTTCAACCAGGCCCTCCCAGAGCGATTACGCTTCAAGAACTATGCCATGAAGAAAGAGAACCTGAGACAGGTGATCGGCGAATGCTTCAAGGAATATGGACGCGCCAAAACGGCTGAACTGGCTGATGAAATCAAGCGGCTTGGTTTCACGTACGCAACCAAGGCTGGCGCAACTATCGCTATCAGCGATGTCAAGGTGCCGATAGGGAAGCAGGAAGAACTTGCCAGAGCGGATGCTAAGATCGTTGAACTGGAAGAGCAATACCGCGATGGTCTGATCACAGACCATGAGAAATATCAGCAGACGGTTGATGTTTGGAACGAAGCGACCGACAATGTAACCAGGATGGTTGAGGCAACACTCGATCCATATGGTTCCATTTACACTATCGCCAGGTCGGGTGCGACCAAAGCAAAGTTCCAGCAGATTCGTCAATTGTCAGGTATGCGAGGCTTGATGGCGAGTCCGTCAGGACGCATCATCGATGTACCAATTCGTGGTAACTTCCGTGAAGGCTTGAGCGTGCTGGAGTACTTTATCAGTAGCCACGGTGCTCGTAAGGGACTTGCTGACACGGCATTGCGTACAGCAGAGTCTGGCTACCTGACACGTCGCTTAATCGATGTCGCGCAGGATGTTATTGTCAACGATGAAGACTGTGGAACGACTGATGGAATTCTCATCACCGAGGCCGACTCTAAAGAAATGATGTTGCCGGATATTCGCAGCCGCCTGATTGGGCGCGTGCTGGCAGAACCTATTCCAGGTTTTGAGCATATCGCTCCTGGTGATGAACTGACTGACGAACAGGTCGATGAGATTGTAAACTCTGGGGTTAAAGCTGTGCGTGTACGTTCAGTACTCGCATGCCTGGCGCATCGCGGCATCTGCCGCAAATGCTATGGACGTGACCTGGCGGCGAATTCTCTGGTAAAAATTGGTGCTGCGGTAGGTATTATCGCGGCTCAATCAATCGGTGAACCGGGTACACAGTTGACTATGCGTACCTTCCATACAGGTGGTATTGCAGGAGCGCAGGGTGACATTACGCAAGGTCTGCCGCGCGTGGAGGAACTCTTTGAGGCACGTGTGCCGAAAGACAAAGCGGAAATTAGCGAGATCGACGGCGTCGTTGAAATCGTGAAGGATCCGAATACCAATGTTCGCACGGTACGCGTCGTCTCCTCGAACGTCTTCTTTGATGAGTATCCGCTGCCGACGGGTAGTCAAGTGCTTGTTAATGATAAGGATCATATTCTAAAAGATCAGGTCATTGCTATGATGCCTGCTGAAAATGGCAGCGAGCCAATACCAGTAATGGCACGTACCGAGGGTGAGTTGAACATCAATGCAGATGGTATGCTGACCATTCGCTTTGAGGAACGCGAGGAGCGATCGTATCCCATCCCTGCTGCGCGCAATATTGTGGTGGCCGATGGTCAGAAGATTCAGGCGGGCACCCCTATCACTGGTGGTCAGCGCGATCCACAGGATGTTCTGCGTATCCAGGGACGAGAGGCCGTGCAGATGTACGTGGTCAAAGAAGTGCAGCGTGTCTATCGTAACACTGGTGTTTATATCAGTGATAAACATATCGAGGTTATCATTCGCCAGATGTTGCGCCGCGTGAAAGTGGAGGAACCTGGGGATACAGAAATGTTGCCAAATGATCTCGTAGACCGTTTTGTCTATGCGGATACCAATGCTCGCGTATTGGCGGAAGGCGGAGAGCCGGCTACTGCACAAACTGTGCTCTTGGGCGTCACCAAAGCCTCGCTTAACACCGATAGTTTCCTGGCCGCGGCATCCTTTCAGGAAACGACCCGTGTGCTGACAGAGGCCGCTATTGAGGCCCGCACAGATCACCTGGTCGGTCTCAAAGAGAACGTGATTATTGGTAAACTCATACCTGCTGGTTCCGGCATAGCGCAACGACGCCGCGAGCAGATCGCACGTCAACAGGCTGCGGCGGCTCGGCTGGCGGCAACAAATGCGGCATCCATGGCCGGTATTGGTGCTGGTACTGTTGGGGTAGGGGCTAGTACTCTCGGAAACCCATCTCTGCACACTCTTGACAGTTTGGGTGAGGAGTGATACTATAAGAACCCGCACGTACGCAATGTAGTGGCGCGGATTATCGTGCCCTCGTGAGGATAAAAAGAGGATAGGGAGAATCGTTCATTGCCGACGATCAATCAATTGGTCCGCAAGGGCCGATCAAACAAAGAAAGGCGGTCAAAGGCTCCGGCGTTATTGTATTCGTACAATGCGTTGAAGAACCGCACTTCCCGCCTGCGTGGCTCGCCACAGAAACGTGGTGTTTGCACCCAGGTGCGCACAATGACGCCCAAAAAGCCGAATTCGGCAATGCGTAAGATTGCTCGTGTTCGTCTGACAAACCAGATGGAAGTAACTGCTTACATTCCCGGCGAGGGGCATAATCTACAAGAACACTCAGTGGTACTCATTCGTGGTGGGCGCGTAAAGGATTTACCAAGTGTGCGCTATCACATTGTTAGAGGAACACTGGATAGTGACGGCGTCTCAAAGAGACGCCAGGGTCGCTCAAGGTATGGAGCCAAGCGGCCTAAGCCCGGACAGGCAGCTGCAACTAAGGGCGGCAAAAAGTAGGGGCGCAATAAATTGCGCCCGACCCTGAGGGTCAAGAAAAATAGGGTGCTATACATTGCACCAAACCCGATACCACCTGAATTGTTCAGGCAGGTCGGACCATCACACGTCATCGCGAAAAGACGATTATGCGAAGCTAATGAATAACAAATGCCGTATGCTCGTCCTTCCGCAGTGAGAGTCGAGTGACCTCCATTTTCATGGATAGGCACCCGCGTGTAGGCGTCCGATAGAGATGGTAAGGTCTATCCTTACCATCGAATCGACGCCTTTTCTGGTGTCTGTTATCATCTATCCCCACTGAAGAGGTGGGAGCTTGTGACAGTCAAGCACGCATTGATGAGAAGAAAAAGGAACATTTCTCCAGAACGCAAGGGAAAGGTCCATTGGCCAGATACTAGAGAAGCTCAAGCTCCTAGAGTGGGAGCTGAAGAGAAACAAGCAAGTTCGTTGATGAGGAGGCAGACTGTGCCAAGACGCAAAAGAGTCGTGCGGCGGCCAGATGTACCAGATGCAAAGTACAAGAGCCGAAATGTGGCTCGCTTCACCAGTAAATTGATGTTGGATGGGAAGCGCAGCCTGGCTGAGCGCATCATTTACGATGCGTTTGACGCCATTGAAGCGAAGCAGAAGCGGCCCCCGCTGGATGTATTCGAGCAGGCCCTGAAGAATGCGACGCCTACAGTTGAAGTAAAGCCTCGCCGCGTTGGTGGTTCAACCTATCAAGTTCCGATAGATGTTCGCCGGGATCGTGGAAATGCATTGGCGATGCGCTGGCTGATTAAGTCTGCGCGTGGCCGTACAGGTCGCTCGATGTCGGAAAAACTTGCCAGTGAACTGATGGATGCCGCCGCCGGACAGGGTATGACCATTAAAAAACGTGAGGAGACTCACAAAATGGCGGAGTCTAACAAAGCCTTCGCGCATTATCGCTGGTAATTATAAATCATGGCAAGAGAATTCCCACTCGAAAAAACTCGAAATATTGGTATTATCGCTCATATCGATGCTGGCAAAACCACTACTACTGAGCGTATCCTCTTCTACACGAAAAAGATTCACCGCATGGGTGAAGTGCATGAAGGGGCTGCCACAATGGACTGGATGCCCCAGGAGCAGGAGCGCGGCATTACGATTACTTCTGCCGCGACGACATGTTTCTGGCTTGATCATCGCATTAATATCATCGACACACCAGGTCACGTAGACTTCACTGCCGAGGTCGAACGCTCTTTGCGCGTCCTCGATGGCGGCGTTGTGGTTTTTGATGCGGTTGCAGGTGTCGAACCCCAGTCTGAAACAGTATGGCGCCAGGCAAGTAAATATAATGTGCCTCGTATCTGCTTCGTGAATAAAATGGATCGCATTGGTGCTGATTTCTGGCGTACCGTGCAAATGATTCGGGATCGCCTGGGTGCAGTACCAGTACCGATTCAGATACCAATTGGCCGCGAAAGCAATTTTAAAGGATTTATTGATCTTATCGAACAACAGGCGGTTATCTTTACCGATGACCTGGGAACAAAATCAGACCACACTGACGTGCCCACGGGCATGGAAGCGGAATATACGCAACATCGAGAGTTTCTGATTGAGCGTGTGGCTGAGACCGACGAGGAGCTTACTCTCAAATACCTTGAGGGTGAGGCAATTACCAAAGAGGAACTTATTGCTGCACTGCGTAAAGCAACTATTGCCGGCACATTGGTGCCGGTCCTTTGCGGTACTGCCCTGAAAAACAAAGGGGTGCAGGCCATGCTGGATGCGGTGATTGCCTACCTCCCTTCTCCCCTGGATATTCCACCTCCAGTCGGGATCAACCCCGATACAAATGGCACAGAGACTCGCGCAGTAAGTGACTCAGCACCATTCAGTGCTTTGGTCTTTAAAATCGTTTCTGACCCCTTCGTCGGTCGCCTATCATACTTGCGTGTGTATTCAGGTGTTCTGACAAAGGGTTCCGGTACTGAGAATAGCACCAAGGGCAAAACAGAGCGCATCGGACGCCTGTTGCGTATGCATGCCAATCATCGTGAAGATATTGAAGAGATTCGAGCAGGGGATATCTGTGCGGCCGTAGGTTTACGAAACACCTTTACCGGTGATACCTTGTGTGACCCTCAGCATCCAATCGTTCTCGAATCTATCACCTTCCCTCAGCCAGTGATCTCTATCGCTATTGAACCTAAGACTCGTGCAGACCAGGATAAGATGGCGATCGCGTTAAATAAACTGGCAGAAGAAGACCCAACTTTCCAGTTGCATACCGATCCAGAGACTGCACAGACCATTATCAGTGGTATGGGCGAATTACATCTGGAAGTTATCGTGGACCGTATGTTCCGCGAGTTTAAAGTAGAAGCCAATGTGGGACGACCACAGGTTGCCTACCGGGAAACAATTACGCGCGAATCTCAGGCTCAGGGAAAGCACGTTCGACAAACTGGTGGTCATGGCCAGTATGGAGATGTGTGGATTAAAGTGGCTCCCAACGAGCGCGGTAAGGGCTTTGAGTTTATCAACGCCATTGTAGGTGGCGTGATTCCAAGGGAATATATCAAACCTACTGAAATGGGTATTAAAGAGACGTTGGACAACGGCATTATTGCCGGCTATCCAATGATCGATGTGAAAGTGACCCTCTTTGATGGGTCATATCACGATGTTGACTCGAGCGAAATGGCTTTCAAAACTGCCGGATCAATTGCAATCAAAGAAGCCGCTCGTAAAGCAGCTCCTATACTGCTCGAACCGGTAATGCTGGTAGAAGTAACCACCTCTGAGGAATTTTACGGAGACGTGATCGGCGACCTCAATCGACGTCGTGGAACTATCCTGGGTATGGAGAGCCGTGGAACGATGTATGTGGTGCGGGGCTATGTTCCTCTTGCTGAAATGTTCGGCTATGTGAACGACCTCCGTTCTATGACCAGTGGACGTGCCAACTATTCGATGGAGTTTGCACATTACGATCCTGTGCCAAAGAATATTGCCGATGAGATTATCGCAAAGGCACACAGGTAAAGTCCAGGTTACAGGGTTACTAAAATGATATGTAGGGGCGGCTCAGCCGCATCCGGGGGATGATGAAGGCAGTGGTTGCCCGATCCCTCTCGCTCGGAGCCGAAATCAGGGAAGAGGCCTACCGGGCATACGGTATCTTGAAAGTTTCATTCATTCTTTTAGGATGGGTGGAGATGGAAACACACGAACTAATTTACGAAAGAACACATCGAGTGCCATAGCAGGGTGCAGCCCCTGACGCACGTATGTTTGCACTGAGCACTGTTTTGATGAGGAAAACAAATGGCGAAGAAGAAATTTGAGAGAACGAAACCGCATGTGAACGTGGGAACGATCGGGCACATCGACCACGGCAAAACGACGTTAACGGCGGCGATCACCAAAGTGCTGGCCACCTTGAGCGCCGCCAACAAATACACCGCCTTTGACCAGATCGACAAAGCGCCCGAAGAGCGCGAGCGCGGCATCACCATCGCCATCGCGCACCTGGAGTACGAGACGGCCAAGCGGCACTACGCGCACGTGGACTGTCCGGGGCACGCGGACTACATCAAGAACATGATCACCGGAGCCGCGCAGATGGACGGGGCCATCCTGGTGGTGAGCGCCCCGGATGGGCCGATGCCGCAGACGCGCGAGCACGTCCTGCTGGCGCGGCAAGTGGAAGTGCCGGCCATGGTGGTCTTCTTGAACAAAGTGGACATGATGGAAGACGAAGAGTTGCTGGAACTGGTAGAGTTGGAAGTGCGCGAACTGTTGAGCAAGTACCAGTTTCCCGGCGATGAGGTGCCCGTCATTCGGGGCTCGGCGCTCAAAGCGTTGGAGAGCCGGGGCGACCTCTCGCGCAACGACGAAGCGGCCAGCTGCGTGTGGGAGTTGATGGACGCCGTCGACGACTACATCCCGACGCCGCCGCGGGCGACGGACAAGCCGTTCTTGATGCCGGTGGAAGACGTCTTTGGCATCAAGGGGAGAGGGACGGTGGCCACGGGGCGCATCGAGCGGGGAGTGATCAAAGTGGGGGAGTCGGTGGAGATCGTGGGGATGAAGGAAGAGACGCGCAACGTGGTGGTGACGGGAGTAGAGATGTTCCAGAAGACGCTGGATCAGGGGATGGCGGGAGACAACGTGGGGTGTCTGCTGCGAGGAGTGGAGCGAGCGGAGATCGAGCGGGGGCAGGTGTTAGCGAAGCCGGGGTCAATCAAGCCGCACAAGGTGTTCAAGGCGCAAGTGTACGTGTTGTCGAAGGAAGAAGGGGGGCGGCACACGCCGTTCTTCAACGGGTATCGGCCGCAGTTTTATGTGCGGACGACGGACGTGACGGGAGCGATCAAGCTGCCGGAGGGGGTGGAGATGGTGATGCCGGGGGACAACATCGAGATGACGGTGGAGTTAATCCAGCCGGTGGCCATGGAAGCGGGGGTGCATTTTGCCATCCGCGAGGGTGGGCGCACCGTGGGTGCTGGCGTTTGCACCAGGGTCGAAAACTAAGTTTCGTATAGTAGTTTCGGGTTTCGGTTGTATCATGGTATGATATAATCGAAACTCGAAGTCCACACCAATCTACGAAACTCGAACGGAGAAAAGACATGGCCGGTAAAGGTAAAGAGAATCGCATCGTTACTACATTGGCTTGCACAGTTTGCAAGCAGAGGAATTATACTACCTCAAAAAACAAAAAGAACAATCCTGATCGCCTTGAATTGAGAAAGTTCTGTACTACCTGTCGCGTGCATACTGCTCACCGCGAGACCAAGTAGATAGTAGGCTACGGTCACTACGATCGAGAAAGGTTGAACGTGGCAAACAAAATGGCCGACAAAAAGAAAAGCGCTAGCCAGGGTGCGGCCCGCAGCCAGAACCGGAACCAGGCGGCTGATGTAAAAACAACCGGCGACGAAAAAGAATCAAGCAAGACCACCAAAGCGGTGGCGCGCGAGCAAGATGAGCGCAAGGCGCAAGAGCGAAAGCCAGAAAGTAAAACTGCGCGGCGTGATAACAAGGGTCCCTCCACCGCGAAACCCTCATCGGCGAAAGGCCCTCCAAAGTGGCAAATTCGCCTGCGTAGTAACCGCTATGTCCGTTTTCTATTCGACGCATATTACGAGCTGCGCCATAAAGTAACGTGGCCTACCTTTCACGAGGCTCGGAATATGACCATTGTGGTGATCTTGCTTTCAGCCGCAATTGGCATTTTCTTGGGTGTGGTAGATTATGGACTGTCAAATCTTTATCTCTTGCTTGCCCATCTTGGTGGTAAATAGTAGTCTGGCCCAGCAGCATGAAGGAAAACATCGTGGTTACTGAGCATACCAAAGATACCGGGTCAAATAGTGGTTCAAACATACCGCCGAGCAATCCTGCGCAGAGCTCAGACTCGGCAGCCAGTGAGCAGAGGGCCTGGTATGCTATCCACACGTACTCAGGCTATGAAAATAAAGTAAAGAGTCACCTCGAAGCGCGCATCGCCTCTATGGACATGCGTACCAAAATCTTTCGGGTTATTGTACCCATGGAAGAAGAGGTGGAGATCAAACAGGGCCAGCGGCGCACTGTGCAGCGCAAAGTTTTCCCTGGCTATGTGCTGGTGGAGATGGTTATGAGCGATGAGGCCTGGTATGTGGTCCGTAATACACCGGGTGTCACAAGCTTTGTTGGTTCCGGCACACGCCCTGTTCCCTTGCAGGATCACGAGATTAAGTCTATTCTGAAGCAAGTAACAAAAGAGACGGATAAGCCCAAGGCCAAAATTAGCTTCTCTAAAGGCCAGAGCGTGCGCGTGATCGATGGCCCGTTCACTGAATTTATTGGCACGGTCAGTGATATCAACATGGACCGCAACAAAGTTACTGTACTGGTTTCATTTTTCGGTCGAGAGACGCCGGTAGTACTGGATTTCCTCCAGGTCGAGAAAATTTAGCGGACAAACAAACGTATTCTGAGGAGTTTGAAACAACATGGCGAAACGTGTCAAGGCTGTAGTGAGGTTACAGATTCCAGCAGGGAAGGCCAATCCAGCTCCCCCTATTGGTACTGCGCTCGGACCTCAGGGCGTCAATATCATGGCGTTCTGTAAGGAGTACAATGCGCGTACCCAGGACCTGGTGGGTTCGATCATTCCCGCTGAAATAACGATCTATGAAGATCGCTCATTCACATTTATTACGAAAACCCCGCCCGTCACGGATCTGTTGAAGAAGGCGGCTGGTATTGAAAAAGGGTCTTCTACCCCCGGCAAAACGAAGGTCGGCTCGATCAGCCGCGCGAAACTGCGCGAGATCGCCGAGATGAAGATCAAAGATCTCAATGTGATCGACATTGAGGGTGCTGAGCGCATGGTTGAAGGCACAGCGCGCAGCATGGGTATCACCATTAGTTAAGGATTGCCCGTAAGTCACTGCGGTATCCTGCCACAAGGAGGGCGTAAACATTTATGCCAAAGCATGGAAAAAAATATCTCGAGGCACTGAAGCTTGTAGAAAGTGATAAACTCTATCAGCCTCAGGAAGCTGTTTCACTCCTCAAGAAGATTAACTATGTAAAGTTTGATCCGACTGTTGAAGTTCATATGAAGCTCGGCGTCGACCCTCGTCACGCTGACCAGATGGTGCGCGGAGTAGCAATGCTGCCCGCCGGTGCCGGTAAAGAGGTGAAGGTACTGGTTTTCGCTCAGGGAGAGAAAGCTAACGAAGCAGAGGCAGCAGGCGCGGATTTTGTCGGTCTCGATGACCTGATTAAGCAGATTGAAGCGGACTGGCTCGGTTTCGACGTCGCCATCGCCACACCCGATGTGATGGGCAAGGTTGGTCGGCTTGGTAAGAAGCTCGGCCCTCGTGGCTTAATGCCCAGCCCCAAAGCCGGTACCATTACGTTTGACCTGGCGAAAACCATCCAGGATGTAAAAGCTGGCCGCGTTGAGTTTAAAGTCGATAAGACTGCGCTTCTACATATTCCTGCCGGTAAACTCTCATTTAGCGAAGAGGCATTAATGGCGAATCTCACTTCTGTCGTTGATGCCGTAGTGCGCGCCAGGCCGTCCGGTGCAAAAGGCGCATACGTCAAAAGCGTCGTGCTCTCATCTACAATGTCTCCCAGCGTTCGTCTGGACGTACCGTCAGCGCTAGCACTCAAACCCTAAACCCGGCTGGCACTCAATAAACCCGTAGGGGCCGGGCTTGCCCTGCCCTGGTGTAAGCCCCCAACAATCGACAATCGAATAAAACCCGTAGGGGCCGGGCTTGCCCCGCCCTGGTGTAAGCCCCCAACAATCGACAATCGAATAAAACCCGTAGGGGCCGGGCTTGCCCTGCCCTGGTGTGAGCCTCCAACTATTGACAATCGAATAAAACACCGAAGACAGCAAGTATGCCCGTTGGCATGTAAATGACGACAAAAACGTCGGCTTGCCGACGGAATGTATAAACGATCTACCCTGACAACATCGTAATGTAGGGAAACCAATGGCTACTATGCCCTTGTTCTCGCCTGTGTTGCCAGCTAGAACAAAAACTACTAAACCATAGCCTTCGGTAATGTACTGAAGGCTATTTTCTCATAGCATCTTAACGAGTACCCAATTTTCCCGGAAAGGAGTAAAAGCGCATCCATGCCAACACAAGCAAAGGCAGAGAAGATCGATGAGCTGGCAGAGAAACTGGGGCGTGCAACAGTAGCTATCCTGGTGCAGACGCAGGGCCTGAAGGTCAAAGACATGACCGAGCTGCGCAATAAAATGCGCGCGGCCCACCTGGAGTTCCAGGTCGCCAAAAACACTCTACTGCGCATCGCGACAGAGCGCAATAACATGACCGAGCTGGACAAGAGTACCTTCAATGGTCAAACCGCTATTGCACTGGGTTACGACGATGAAGTAGCTGCTGCAAAGGCAGTAACAGATTACACCCGTACATCAAAAATCGTCCTGCTCAAGTCAGGTATTCTTGGTGGTCGCACACTGTCTGCCGGCCAGGTCGAAGACCTGGCAAAGATTCCCGGTGGGAAGAACTACGCCAAGGCTCAAGTCGTCGGCGTCATTCAAGGACCGCTGGCCACAACCTATAGTTTGCTTACCGCGCCATTACGCGACTTATGTTATGTACTGCAAGCACATGCCGAACAACTGGACGGCGGAGCTATCACAGAGTAGATGAATTAGGAGGAACACACAATGTCCATAGAATCCATTATTGCCGAAATCGAACAACTTAACGTGTTAGACCTGGTGCAATTGACCAAGACCCTGCAAGAGAAGTGGGGCGTGAGCGCGGCCCCTGTCGCTGCCGCCGGTCCAGCCGTCGCTGCGCAAGAGGCCGCTCCTGCCGAGGCTCCCGTTGAGGAACAGACCGAGTTTGACGCCGTTCTCACTGAGATTGGCCCCAACAAGATCAACGTCATCAAAGTTGTACGCGAACTGACCGGCCTGGGTCTGAAAGAGGCCAAGGCTGTGGTTGACGAGGCTCCTAAGCCTATCAAAGAAGCCGTCTCTAAAGAAGAGGCCGAGAAGATCGCTGAGAAGATGGCCGAGGTCGGCGCCAAAGTCACCATTAAGTAATATCTACTATGATAAGCAAATGGAGAGATACCCCAACAATCAGATGCCAGAAACACCATCGCGCCGTGTATAGTAGGGTTGACCCTTGCGGTCAACCGAGCGTCTGCGGTCAACCGAGCGTCTGCGGTCAACCGAGCGTCTGCGGTCAACCGAGCGTCGTTGCAGCGATGGCTTTCAGACAATTGTCCCTTGGGGTCGCCCTGGGAGCGCTGATTTGTGGCGCTCCCAATGGAGGCAATTGATTGCGTCACTCCATAGCAGGTGATATAATCAAACGGTGTGATTTTCTTTTCCCATCTTCACATTCAGGAGGTGAACAACAAGCGTGGCATTGACATACGAAGGAAAAGCGGCAATCATCGAAGATTCCCGTATACATGAAACAGACACAGGTTCGCCAGAAGTGCAGGTGTCAGTCCTGACCTGGCGCATCAATCACCTGACCGAACATCTTAAAGTCCATAAGCATGATTTGCACTCTCGTCGGGGCTTGTTGATGTTGGTTGGCCAGCGCAGGCGTTTGCTTGCGTATCTAGCAAAAAAGAGCCCGAGCCGCTACCGTGCACTGATCGCAAAGCTTGGCTTGCGCCACTAAGTAGTAACAAGGTTGTGGTGGGTGCGGTCGGCGCAGTCTTGGCAAGCGCCGTCATGATGATGAGAAGTATCACCATTTTTTTTAGCCCGACCGCCGCTCCATTTTACCCATCCACTTCATCGGTACGTAACGTACGTTGGATAGAGAGAAACCGAAATAAGCGAACGAAAACGAGAACAAACGACAGATAGTAAGCTTCCCCCACACTATCTGATGATTGACAGAAACACTCACGAAACCGCAACCAGGTAGAACGAAAGAAAATAAGATTGTTGTGCACCCAGGCAGAGCACCCGCAGTTGACTGAATGCGCTGGGTCACGTTTGAAGTAATGTACTTTTTGTGTTAGGGTGCTGTAGGGGCCTGATTAGTCACGCCCTAGTCGGAGGTAATATGATTCACCGTCAAGAAGCTGTCATCGGTGGCCGGGTTATGAGCATTGAAACCGGTCGAGTGGCGGAACAGGCCAGTGGCGCCGTGTTAGTGCGCTATGGCGATACCGTTATTCTGGCTACCGTAGTTGGCAGCGATGAGCCTCGCGAAGGCATCGATTTTTTCCCTTTAACTGTTGATGTAGAAGAGCGTATGTATGCCGCGGGAAAAATCCCCGGCGGTTTTATTAAGCGTGAAGGTCGCGCCTCAGAACACGCCATCCTCGCCTGTCGTCTCGCCGATCGTCCCCTTCGCCCGCTTTTCCCGAAAGGGTATCGCAACGATGTTCAGATTGTGATTACCGTTCTCTCAGTAGACCAGGAAAACGATTCCGATATTCTCGGTATCGTTGGAGCCTCGGCCGCGCTTTGCGTGTCGGATATTCCTTTCACTGGCCCCGTTGGAGCTGTACGTGTCGGTTACATCGATGACCAGTTAGTGATCAACCCCCTTGAGTCGCAGATGAGCCAGAGCCGGCTGGACCTCGCTATTGCAGGCACGGTGGATGCTGTGATGATGGTTGAGGCTGGCGCGAAAGAACTTCCCGAAGATGTGATGTTACAGGCAGTGCGCTTCGGTCACGAGGCCTTGCAAGACATCATTAAGATGCAAGAGAAACTGGCGCAGGCTGTGAACAAAGCCAAGAGACCTTTTGAATCTCAGCCGGTTGATGAAGCGCTCAGAAACAAAGTAGTCGAATTTGTACGCCCGCGCTTTGAGGCAGCAGTCAATAACCCGAACAAGACCACGCGTTCTGCCGCTCTGAGCCTGGTACAGGGTGCGCTGATCTCCGTTCTGGGCGCGGAATACCCGGATCGCTTAAAAGATATCATCTCGTTCTATGAAAAAGAACTGAAATCCTACGTGCGCAACAATATTCTCGACAATGGGGTTCGCCCAGATGGCCGTGATCTCAAAACCATCCGACCCATCAATTGCGAGGTGGGATTGCTGCCACGCACGCATGGCTCTGCCATCTTCACACGCGGACAGACGCAGGTGTTGAGTGTCATCACCCTTGGCTCTCCTGGTGAAGAGCAGATACTGGATGGTCTCACCACGAGCGAGAACAAGCGTTTTATGCACCATTATAACTTCCCGCCATTCTCGACCGGTGAGAGTAAACCCCTACGTGGCCCTGGTCGCCGCGAAATTGGTCATGGCGCCCTGGCTGAACGCGCTGTCGCCGCTGTTATTCCCTCGCAGAACGAGTTTCCCTACACTATTCGCGCTGTATCCGATGTCCTCTCCTCAAACGGTTCAACCTCGATGGGTTCCGTCTGTGGTACCACCCTCGCCCTGATGGATGCGGGTGTGCCAATTCATGCTCCTGTCGCTGGTGTGGCCATGGGACTGATCACCGGAGAAGGCGAGCGCAGCGGTAAATGGGCGGTGTTGAGTGACATCCAGGGCATTGAAGATGCATTGGGTGATATGGACTTCAAGGTCGCCGGTACCGCCGATGGCGTGACCGCTCTCCAGATGGACATTAAGGTCAAAGGCATTACCTACGAAATCATGGCCAGGGCTCTAGAACAAGCCCGTGAAGGTCGTATGTACATCATGGAAAAGATGCTCGACGCGATAGATGCGCCTCGCGAGACGTTGTCGGAATTTGCTCCGCGTATCCAGACGATCAAAATCAACCCTGAAAAGATCGGTGCGGTTATCGGACCAGGCGGTAAGATGATCCGCAAGATTCAAGAGGAGAGCGGAGCGAAGCTCGATATCGATGACGACGGCTCCGTGAACATCTCGGCCTCATCTGGTGATTCTATGCAGCTCGCGATAGACGCGGTACGCGCCCTCACGGAAGAGGTTGAGGTTGGTCGCATCTACACCGGTACGGTACGCCGCCTCGTCGATTTTGGTTGCTTCGTCGAAATCCTGCCCGGCAAAGAGGGTCTTGTTCGCACCTCGCAACTGGCTGATTACCAGGTCATGCGGCCAGAGGACGTCGTCTCAGTTGGCGACGAAATCACCGTAATGGTCATTGAAGTCGATCCACAGGGGCGTGTAAACCTCTCGCGGCGTGCGGCGCTCAGTGGCGAAATGCCATCTCAGGCCGAATTAGATAGCGAGCGCGGCCCCAGTCGTGGAGGCCCTGGTCGTGGAGGCCCTGGTCGCTCAGGCGGCTACGGCGGTCGAGACCGTGAAGGCGCACCTAACCGTGGCTCCGGTGGTTTTGGCGGAGATAGGGGCGGCTACAGTGGTGGACGTGACCGCGGTGGTTATGGTGGTGATCGTGGCAACTACGGCGACCGTGGTAGCTATGGTGATCGCGGCGGCAATTACGGACAGCGTCGCCCAATGGGACCTAATCCCAGCAGTCCTAATCGCGGTCCAAATGCCCCGAGACGCGAAGGCGGCAATTACGGACAGCGCCCCCCGGAGCGCCGCGGCTGGTAAAAATGAGTCTGTCGAATGCGCTGCCGCCAGCATTGCCGCCGGCAGCGCATTCGACACGCTTTAACTCCTATTTTTTGAAAAGAGGTATAGAGATATGTCTTCAGAGGAGACGCTGAAAGAGATAGCCGCGGAGGTCTCAACCTGCTCAAAATGTGATCTCTGCAAAGGCCGCATAAAAGCCGTCCCAGGGGAAGGAGATCCACATACCAAAATACTATTTATTGGTGAAGGTCCTGGATTCCACGAAGATAAACAAGGGCGCCCATTTGTCGGCCCCTCTGGACAATTACTGGAAGATCTGCTCAAAAACATTGGCCTGAAACGCTCAGACGTGTTTATTACCAACGTCGTCAAGTGCCGGCCACCTGAGAATCGTGACCCGTTGCCCGCTGAAATTAGCGCCTGCAATGATTATCTTGACCGGCAGATCGCCGCTCTTCAACCGAAGGTCATTGTGACCCTTGGGCGCATTTCAATGTCAAAGTTCTTCGGCGGCGAGAAGATCAGCGCCATTCATGGCCGTCCGCGTAAAATGAACGGCTATATTTGTATCCCAATGTTTCATCCCGCCGCCGCTCTGCGCACCGAGAGCTACAAAATTGCCCTGCGCGAAGACTTCAAAAAGATTCCCCTCGTTCTTGCCGAAGCCGAACGTTCAGCGGCAGAGCCTTCAACCCGGGAGGCGGTACCCGCCGCCAAAGCAAAAAAAGAAGAGCCGCCCGAGCAAATGTCCCTGTTTTAGCCTGCCATAAAAATGTGCTGGCCGTTTGGTGATGCCATCACCAAACGGCCAGCACATTTTTATTGAATCTACAATAAGGGCACAACATAATCTTCGTAAAAACCTGCTCGATCTTCTTTGAGCCAGTGAAGAGGCGCCTGCAAAAGCGCGGGCACTCCCCAATCCAGCGCCTGTTTGAGAGCCGCCGCGGCCTCCTCATCGCGCCCCATGAAGGCGCAAACGATACCTTTCCAGAAGTAGGCATCCTCTTTGAGTTCGAGCGGAATAGCTCGCTCCAATTCCATTAACGCACCCTCATAATCACCGCGTATCCAGAGCGCCACTCCCCTGCAGACATAGGCGATATAATCCTCGGGCTCAATCTCCGCCAGCGCTTCCAGGCGTGTGGCCATCGCCTCATCGGGTCGCGCCAGGCACATGGCGGACCACTCGACCAACCAGCCGTGACTGGCATGCGTCGGCGTTAATCTCCACCCGGTGAGAAGGTCTTCCCGGGCCTCCGCTAATCTCTCCATAGCCAGGTAAATCGTCCCGCGATTATCGTATGCACAGCCAAAGAGCGGGCTTAATTCAATC
Source organism: Chloroflexota bacterium (assembly GCA_005881495.1). The sequence continues at coordinate 7,172 of VBHI01000205.1, read as the reverse complement.
GCCCTGGAACAATCTTGCAGAGCCTTCTCATATACCTTCAGATGATAATAGCTCAGCCCTCGATTGCTATATGACCAGGCATTTTCAGCATCCAATGCAATCGCGCGTGAATAGTCGGCAATGGCGCTCTCATATTCCCTCAGGGAGAAATGCGCCAACCCCCTGTTCGTATAGGCGTTCTCATCCTGGTCGTCCATTTTAATAGCGCGATCAAGATCATCGATAGCTTTTCTATACTCTCTCAGTCTGCAATAGGCTTCGCCTCGACTGCTGTAGGCCCATCCCAGCTGGGGATCCAATTCAATGGCCCGCGAGTAATCAGCAATCGCCGACTCGTGCTGCTTCAGCAGACTGTGCACCCTGCCCCGATTGCAATAGGCCCCAAAATAGGTAGGGTCCACGGCAATGGCCTGGCTATAATCGGCGATAGCCTGCTCGTATTCCTGGCAGTGAGCCTTGGCATTGCCCCGATTATAGTAGGCGAAAGCGTGACTATCATCGCGCCTGAGAACACTGTCATAGTCGGCAATAGCCCGTTTGTAATCTTCAAGGAGAGAGTAGGCATTCCCGCGATTATAGTACGAGGATACATCGTTGGCATCTATTTCTATGGCGCGAGTAAAATCCGCGATAGCCCGCTTATACTCCTCAAGATGCGAATAGGCCAGACCGCGATTGCAATAAGCGGGAATACATTTGCTATCCAGGGACAACGCATAACTATAATCTAGAATGGCCCGTTCATACTCTTCAAGCATATAGTAAGCGTCTCCGCGCTCGCTATAGACCATTGGATCGCGCGGATTGCGCTGGATATCCAGGTCACAAAAGGCGATAACCTGCCAGTATTTGTTAAAACTATCTGGGGAAAACGTGTTCGTAGCACCGGCGAAAGCATCGTTTGTAGTGCGGCCAGGTTTTTCTTCCGGAAGCGCCGTATTTCCTCCCAGGCCGAAAAACGGTAAGGGCTTTTTCTCGGTCGCCTCTTCGAGCACAGCGACAAACTCGCGTACTCCCCTGAATCGTTTGTGCGGATCCTTTTCCAAAGCCCTGAGCACGGCTTCTTCAACCGTGGATGATATCGTGGGCACAATCGTATGCAGTGGAGCAGGGGGAACAATCATGTGCTGGGTAGCCACTTCGGTAAAAGAACCACGAAATGGCAGTTTCCCACTTAGCCATTCATAGATGACCACCGCTAATGCATACTGGTCGCTGGCTTTCTCGACCTGCCCCTGGAGCTGCTCAGGAGCCATATACGCTACGATGGAAGCCATTTCGAGCTTGTTGTATTGAGCGTAAGAATTGAGCGCAATACTCGCCATGTTAAAATCACTGAGCAAAACCTCGTTGCCCTGCCTGGAAAACATATTTTCTGGCTTGATATCTCCATGAACGATACCGGCATTGTGCGCGTACTCCAGGGCCTCTGCCAGTTGCCTTGCAATGGGTACAACAGTAGCCAGCGAAAGTTGCATTCCCCTGCGATAGCGCAGGCGCAAACTCTTTTCGTTCGCATACTCCATCACCACAAAAGGCAGCCTATCCGTAACGCCATATTTCAATAGATAGACGATATGCGGATGGGCCAACAACGCCAGGCGACTTGCTTCAGCTTGAAAGCGCTTGATATCCTCACTGCTTAACTGGTAATACCAAACTTTTACCGCTGCCAGAGTCTTGCGCCGTATATGTTCTCCCAGGTAAACTTCCGCCACACTACCCTGCCCAATCAGTTGGATGAGACGATAGTTCCCCAGTTTCTGCCCCACACGGTCAGTCATAAAATCACCCCAATGTAAAAAAAGTAACCTCCCTCATAGTAGAGTAGTAACAGTTGCACGTCAAGTACCTTTGTGCCTACATTTGTAGGGGCGGGGCTTTCAAGACCTGTCTGCCGAATACCTCGACTTGGCCCACAAAACACGGATGCGCCCTTGTCACTGATGTCACCTGACACGCGGCTCCCAGCCTCGCCTGAAGGGGCTCAGGCTCTTGGATTTGCATGGACATTCCTCATCACCCGGAAGACTGGAAATGCCGTGGCAACCTTTTCGAATTCCGCAATTGGTGCATCCTTGTTCACGGACACGTGGGGGCGTGCTCCCGGCGCTCGCTGCAGGTACGCCTTCAAGATGGGGGCGCGCTGGTCGGCGGGAACCTCTTCGAGGTGGACCTCCTCACGACCGCCGCTCCGGAGCACCGCTCTTCCCCCGGCGGCACGGACGTTGTGGACCCAGTGCACGTTCTCTCCGAGCATCGACACCAGGTACCGCTGTCCATCGACGACGGCCACCACCATCGGCAGCGAGACCGTCCGCCCGGACTTGCGTCCGGTCACTTCCAAGGTCACCAAGTAGTTGGACGCGACGCCTGACGAGGCGACAGTGGCCCACGCTCTATTCACCATCCTCGCGATCCAGTTGGGTCGCTGCCCACGGTACAACCAGCGAGTGAAGTCGCTTCGCATCAATTTCTCATCCTTCGGTTTACTATTCCGAGACGCTCACAGCTCTGCATCCCGTGGAACGTGTCAGGTTCAGCCTGAAATGGGTTCGATAGCAATGTAGACTTCATCAACTTTCGCCTTCCGGTGAAGCAGGCGCCAAGCATTTCTAGTGAGAGGGAGCATGAAGCCGTATTTCTTTGCCAGTGCGGTCGAAGCCGCTGTACACTCCTGAGGCTCCGTCAGAATGCGAGCCTTTCCCGCGATCACCGCTCCGGTGACTTTGCCGCTGTAGGTACACAGGGCGAGCGTGACGCGCCCGCTTCGGCGAAGGCGTTTGAGCTTGCCTGCGTCCGCGCGTGTTCCGACATAGATCGTCCCATGACTTTGAGCGAACACCACCGGTGTCGTTACGGCTTCCCCTGTCTTGCGGAACGTCGTTAGAGCGATACATTGCTCTTTCCTGAGATCAGGAAAGATTGCTTTCTCTATAATTGTAGACATAATTTACCTCCCGTGAGAGTGGTGTCTGCTTCGCGCCACAAGCCGCGACTTCCGTGTGCAGCCCCCACTCCCGTGTGGCGTGCTCCCTCACCTGGAAGCACTTCTCGCCAGCCTCTCGGACAGAGCCATTCCCTCTTGTCAGAAGTATAGGGGAGTGGCCTCACATGGCCGTCACGAAAGGAAGCTTCTCCATCACACGCCCGTCACTGCAGGAGGCTCCCAGGCGAGGTCGAGGTTCTATTTTCAGAGAAAGTCCAGCTTCTTACTCGTTGTTTCTGCTGAACGGGTAGGCAAAGGCATACGTTCCAGAACTTATTTCGATGACCGTTGCCTCCTGCTCCTGGCTCACCTGGATGACCCCTTCCGCGGTTTCCACTCCCTGGCCGCCTTCCATCACCTGTTTGGCCTCTGCACCTGGGAGGAAGACGGTTGCGGTGGTGTTCGCAGGGACCGTGATGGTGAGCGCGAATCTCCCATCCCGCATCTGCCAACTGGAGGCAATCTCGCCATAGAGGGAGTGGTAGCGCGCGGAGGCGGCGGTGAGACCCCCACCGGGACGCGGCCGTGAATAATGGTTCAGCGATCCTTTGGGGGTACCATCCTCCCCTATCCCATCCCAGGCCTCCCAGATGGTGGTGGCTCCCTTTTTGACCTCGTAGAGCCAGGAAGGAATGGTGTCCTGCTTGAGCAGGGCATAAGCGACCTCCAACCGGCCGTTCTCACTGAGGACGTGACACAGGAACGGGGTGGACAGAAATCCCGTGCCCAGATGATCGTCGTTTTCCTGAATCAGCCTCACCAGGTGGTCTACCGCGGCTCGTTGCAGTGTCGGGGGCACCAGGTCTAATGCCAGGGCGCGGACATAGGAGGCTTGCTTCTCCGGTCGTATCCGACCATCCTGGTGGATGAACACGGCACGATAGGCCTCCTTGATCCGCCGATGGAGCGCCTCGTATTCCCGCGCGTCGTCGTCCTTGCCCAGGACGCGCGCCGTCTGTGCCAACAAGCGCGTCGAGTTGGCAAAGTAGGCCGTCGCGACCAGCGGCGCCGAGAAGACCAGGTGTTTGAGCATCCCGATCGCCAGCTTCGGTCCAAAACTCTCGTCTGGTTCGAGCCACTCGCCGAAATGGAAGTTGGTATCCCAGATATAAGGCTGGCGTGAGCGTTTTTCCTGCTTTCTCCAGGAGATCGGATTGATGCGCCGGATCCAAGGCTGTTTTTTGGCTTGCTTGCGCATATACTCGACCCAGGCTTTCATGCTCGCGTACTGCTGTTCCAACACCCGCTGATCCCCGTACCATTGATAGAGGGTCCAGGGAACGATCACCGCGGCATCTCCCCAGCCAGCCGACCCCTCCATCACCCCGAGTATTCCTCTTGCCGCTTTTCCTGGTCTGGCTCGCTGTGGGCTGGGAACGATATTGGCGACTTGTCCATCCGCCGCTTGCTCTATCGCCAGGTCTTTCAACCATTTGCTCAAAAAGCCAGCCGTCTGCATGAGGAAGGAACCGGTGCGCGCAAAGACCTGGATATCGCCCGTCCAGCCGGCTCGTTCCCGGGTTGGACAGTCGGTGGGAATCTCAAGAAAGTTGCTTTTTTGACTCCACAGAATGTTCTGCTGGAGCCGGTTGATCAACGGGTCAGAGCACTCGAAGGTTCCTGTCTGTGGCAGATCTGAATACAGGGCCAGCCCCGTGAACTGCTCAATTCTCGGCATGCCGGGGAACCCTTCCACCTTCACATAGCGGAAGCCATGAAAGGTGAAATGCGGCGTGTACACCTCCTCTGCCTCCCCTTTGAGCGTGTAGCGCACTTCTTGCCAGCGTTGGGGTGCTTTGCGAGAGGCAAACTGCAAATGGGCGATGGTGAAATTGCCATGTGCATCCAGCGTTTCCCCATGCTGGAGCCTGACGGTCGTCCCCGCTGGTCCCTGGACGCTGAAGCGCACGACCCCGGCAAAGTTTTGCCCCATATCGACCACCGTTTCGCCCTTGGGCGTCCTCAAGAGAGCGATCGGCGTGATTTCCTCGTGCGGCCACACCAGCGGTCCATTCGTCGCCACCAGATGGTCCGTGCGGTCAGAGGCCGCCGACACCGCCTGCCACTGGCTGGCATCGAATCCTGGCTTATTCCAACCGGGCATCTCCAGGCGCGCATCGTAGACTTCGCCCGCTTGCAAATCCGAGCTGAGAATGGGACCAGTGGTCGCTTTCCAGCCTTCGTCTGAAAGGACGAGCTGTTCGTGGCCATCAGCGTAGCGGATGTAGAGTTGTACGAGCAGGGCCAGGCGCTCGCCGTAGGTGTTGCGCTGGGAAAAGGCTCCCGACTTGCCCCGGTACCATCCATTCCCCAGAATCACGCCAAGAGCATTCTCATTTTCCTGGAGCAGTGCTGTGATGTCGTAGGTTTGGTACTGGAGCCGTCGGTGGTAGCTGGTATAGCCAGGAGTGAAGTAGGCGTCCCCGACGCGCTGTCCGTTGAGGAAGAGTTCGTATAAGCCAAGTGAGGTGATATACGCGCGTGCTGAGGAGACAGGTCCATCCACCGAAAAGGTGGTGCGCAGGTAGGGACAGGGAAGCTCGGCGTTGGGGTCTTCCTGCCAGCCAGGTTCGATCCAGTGCGCGTGCCAATCGATCGGATGCAGCAGGCCCATTTCCCACCACGCCGCCTCACTCCAGGCAGATGGCTGGTCGTTGCCGTCCCAGACACACACCCGCCAGGTGCAGCGCTGACCGGAGCGGAGGTCGGATCCTCCGTAAGGCACATGGATCGATTGGTGAGAGAGGACCTTGCCGGTTTCCCAGAGGACATCGCTTGTATCCGTGACCCGAATCTGGTACGCCGACTGCGCCACGCCACGCTGCTCGGAAGCGAGCTTCCAACTCAAACGAGGCTGGACGACATCAATACCCAGCGGGTTGTCCTGGTATTCGCACTGCAAGTCTTGCACCAGGAGGGGGACTCTAGATCGGGAGTTCTTGGTCATAAGAACCTCCAGACGGATATATAATCAATGTTGCTAAATGCTTCCAAGATGATGATGTGGCAAGACCATTCAAACCCGGGCGTTAATTAGGTCGCAACATTCTCTCCTTCTCATGGTATCACATCTCCGCACCCCCTACCTGGAAGCATATAGTGGAGGCTGGGTCATCCATTCCTCGTATGGATGTATCTCAGCCTCAGTGGACCAGGTCTGTGACTGCGCGCCAGTTACCCGTTCGGGTGGTCTGTCCCGCCCATCCAGTAGTAATGCCCCTGCTCTGAGTGACCCCAGTAGGGATTCCCAGCCACGTTCTCCCCAATCACGACTTCGACGTAATTGAGGACAGTTCCGATAGGGTAGCTGGTAATGAGGGCTGACTGGCTGGTGGGTGCAGCGCGAATGTTCAGGCCTTGAGCGGCCGTCACTTTGCATGTCTTGGGCTGCGGTGGCGGTGTGACTGGCGGGATGTAGAGTACCTCTCCTGGACGGAGGAGGTTCGGGTTGCTACCGATCACCTGTTTGTTCGCATCATAGATTATCTGCCATTTGTTGCCATCGCCATAGGCCCGCTGTGCTATGGAGTAGAGCGTATCTCCCGGTTGCACCGTGTAGTTTGAACCGGGTGTAGCTTGAGCCATTTGATCCTCCTTATTTGTTCTTGAGATCAGTCTTCGACTCGGCATCCGAGCAAGGGAAGAGGAAATAACGAGAAGAACACATCTCTTGATTCTGGGTATCTATCCGTTGGTCACATAAGCCCCAGCTATGCATTCTCTATTGCTACCATATCACGAAGCTGATTTTCTGTAAAGATTCCTATCTCGCGTCCAGTGCTACTTCTTGGTATGGAGGGGTGTTGAAGGCCTTCCTAAAAGCCATATACGCAAGGATATACCCAGCAACGCCCCTGGGATGGCAATGACCATCCCTACCATTACTTCTATTGCCGTCAGCGCAATGATAATATTCCCCAGGACGCTTTCAGAGGATGTGGCGAAGATGGCAATCCCCGCCAGCAGATGAATACTGACACCGAGTTTAAAATGCTCATTATATACTGAGGGCATAATTGACCCATCAAGCAGATCGCTCTGCCGCTAAATCCCAATTAGGCTATGCCAGTGCCTCTCACCTCTATAATGAATGGGACGCTTATTATATACTGTGGGCACAATTGACCCTTCAAGCAGATCGCTCTGCCGCTAAATTCCAATTGGGCTGTACCAAGTCCTTTCG
>VBHI01000171.1 GCA_005881495.1 Chloroflexota bacterium | reverse complement strand
CCATGACGATACCAAACGAACTTCAAACCGTCCTTTCTCAACGTCCCCTTGGCCTTGTCTTCGATATCGATGGCACGCTCAGCCCGATGGCGCCGACTTCTGACGAGGCGCGGCTCTTTCCTGGGGTTGTGCCCTTGTTGGAACGCGCCCGGGAGCGCGCCCACGTGGCGATTATGACGGGGCGAGCGATTGACGATGGGGCAAGGATGGTCAATGTGGATGGGTTGACATATATAGGCACGCACGGCCTGGAATGGTGCGATGGTTTGCCCTCGCTACATCCCGTGGAGATTGTGCCGGAGGCGTTGCAGTATATTGAACCTGGTACCTACCTGCTTGACCTGGTTGAGAGGGAGTTGCCTCAACTGCCAGGAGTCTATGTGCAGCGAAAGCGCGTGGGGGGGACGCTGCATTACCGGCTCTCACGTGATCCTGAGCGGTCAAGGCAGGGCATATTGTCGATTTTAGAAGAGCCTGCGCAGCGGCTGAATATGCGGTTGAGGGAGGGGAGAATGATGGTGGAGGTGCTGGCTCCGTTGGCGGTGGATAAGGGGAAGGCCCTGCGGCACTTTGTGGAGCATTTTCAGGTGCAGGGGGTTGTTTTTGCGGGCGATGATCTTACTGACCTGGATGCGGTGTTGGAGGTAGAGCGGCTGCGAGATGAGAAGAAGGTGTTGGCGGGGGTGTCGGTTGTTGTGCAGCACGCGGATTCGTTACCTACGATGTTGGAACACGCAGATGTAGTGGTACAGGAGGTTGAGGGAATGGTGAATTTGTTGCGTGAAATGGTGGGTATGCTCTTTTCCCAATAAAATAGACTCTTGCGGTGGGGCCTCGAATGGTGTATTATATGGGAGGTTCGCACTCTTGTTATGAGAGTGCTAACATTTGAAGGGACGAGGTATAGCTCGTCTGAAATTCATATAGTGAAAAATCAGGGAGAAAAAGGTATGTCAACAGTGAGCCTAAAAATTCAGCCGCTGGGTGACCGTGTGGTAGTCAAAGCATCAACGCGTGAAACCGTCACAAAGAGCGGCATTGTGCTACCGGATACCGCGAAAGAGAAGCCCCAGGAGGGCGAGGTTCTGGCAGTTGGTCCTGGCAAGATTCTGGACAATGGCAAGCGCACCACTTTGGAGGTCAAGGTGGGAGAGAAGGTGTTGTTTGCAAAGTATGCTGGCACCGAAGTCAAGATGGATGGCGAAGAGTATTTGATCCTACGCGAAAGCGACATTATGGGTATTGTGGAGTAATCAAATCACCCAATACAACTGTACTTTCCATTAAATCTTTTAGGAGAATGTTTCGTGGCAAAGAGACTACAATTTGATGAAGATGCGCGCCATTCCCTCAAAAAGGGCATCGACGCGCTGGCAGAAGCTGTCAAAGTCACACTTGGGCCAAAGGGCCGCAATGTTGTGCTGGACAAAAAGTTTGGCGCACCAACTATTACCAATGATGGTGTAACTATTGCTCGCGATATCGAACTGCCCGACCCATTTGAGAATATGGGCGCGCAGTTGCTTAAAGAAGTTGCGACCAAAACCAACGATGTGGCCGGTGACGGTACCACTACTGCAACCGTGCTGTCACAGGCCATCATTACCGAGGGCCTCAGGAATCTCGCCGCTGGCGCAAACCCCATGATTTTGCGCCGTGGCCTGGAGAAGGGTGTCGAGGCCGTCATCGATGAAATCAAGACGATGAGCAAACCGGTTGAGACACGCGAAGAGATCGCGCAGGTTGCCTCGATCTCTGCTGCCGATGCCGAAATTGGCGAACTTATCGCCGATGTGATGGACAAGGTTGGCAAAGACGGCGTCATCACCGTTGAAGAGGGCCGAGGCCTGGCGATGGAAAAAGAGTATACCGAGGGTATGCAGTTTGATCGCGGCTTCGTCTCTGCCTACATGACGACTAACAATGAGCATACTATTGCCGAACTGTCGAACCCATATATTCTTATTACCGATAAGAAGGTCAGTGCTATCGCGGACATCCTGCCCGTATTAGAGCGGGTTCTGCAGTCGGGCAACAAAGAAATGGTGATTATTGCGGAGGATGTCGACGGCGAGGCTCTGGCGACACTGGTCGTGAATAAGCTGCGCGGTGCTTTTAACGTGGTGGCTGTCAAGGCCCCTGGCTTTGGTGACCGCCGCGAGGCTATGCTGGAGGATATCGCTATTCTCACCGGTGGTAAAGTCATCACTGAGAAGACTGGCCTCAAACTTGAGAATGCCACTCTGCGTGACCTGGGTCGCGCGCGTTCAGTGACGGCGAACAAAGACAACACCACGATTGTCGAAGGTGCAGGTACAAACGAGCATATCCAGGCTCGCGTGCGCCAGATCCGCGCGCTGATTGAAGAGACAACCAGCGACTATGACCGCGAGAAGCTGCAGGAGCGCCTGGCAAAGCTGGCCGGCGGCGTAGGCGTGATTAAAGTCGGTGCTGCCACCGAGGTAGAACTGAAGGAGAAGAAGCACCGTGTTGAGGATGCTCTTTCCGCTACCCGTGCCGCTATTGAAGAAGGTATTGTGCCCGGCGGTGGCGCTGTCCTGATCGCCGCCATCCCTGTACTGGATAAAGTGCAGGTTGCCGCGGGTGATGAGCAGACGGGCGTCAACATTCTGCGCCGCGCACTTGAAGAGCCGCTGCGCCAGATTGCTATGAATGCTGGCCGCGATGGTGCCGTCACGGTTGCCGCTGTGCGCGCTCTTGCACATGGTTATGGCTTCGACGTGATGACCTTTGAGTACGTAGACATGTTCAAAGCTGGTATCGTTGACCCGGTGAAGGTGACACGCTCTGCCCTGCAGAACGCCGCCAGTATCGCCGGTATGGTCCTTTCGACCGATACACTGATAACAGATGCTCCAGAGGAGCAGTCCGCTGGCGGCATGCCTGCGGGCATGGGCGGAATGGGTGGTATGGGCGGAATGGGCGGCATGATGTAGCCCTGTATCGCGATAAAGGCTGAAAGAAAAACGCTGAGAGCGAGTTACCTCCTCTCAGCGTTTTTCTTTCAGTTAGGCAGCACATCCTTCAGCATAGGCCACACATCTCCTGGCTCCCAGGTTGCGCGGTACCAGACGGCAATTTGTAGATGGCTGTGATCAAATTGCGGCACCTGCTCTATCATCTTGCGGAAGTTCGTAATAATGTAGTAGAGGTTTTTGGCGGTGTGATACCAGAGGGAATGCTCAACGCCAGCCGCGTCTGTATAGACCAGGTGGGCGCAGGTGAGATCGTTCAGGTTGCTCGCGGCAGAATCAATTTGTGCAGCGGGTATCTTTTGCACAAGAGCAACTCCATCGGAGTAGTTGACCCCGCCGTCAAAGACCCACTTACCGCCTGAGAGGCGCCAGGTGGCGCCATAGAGCGGGAGTTCCCAGATGATGCGTGGGAGCATATTGGGCATTGTGCGCAGCGTGTAGGCCAGGAGTTGTTTTAGCCAGGGGATACTGACGGTTGGGCCTGGAGAGAAGTAGGACTGGTCGACTGCCATGATAACGATGAAGTCAGAGACATGAGCCAGCAGCGACCAGTTCTCAAAGGCATTGAGATTGTAATAATCGTCGTGGTCACTGAGTTTATGAATGAGGGCGATGCCATACCACTTGTGCAGGGGCTTGAGAGCAGCCCACATATGCTGGTTGAAGGTGGCAAAGAGCTGCTGGATGTTGGGATACGTGGCCAGGCCAGCCTCTAAATCCATGATGACCCCATCATAGTGGGCGCGTTCAACCTCTTGCACAATGTTGTCGATATAGCTCTGGTCAGTCGTGGCTCTACTGATGTAGTCCGACTGCTGTTGTGAGGTCCATGCCTGCGACGAGCCGTCGGTCATCATGGTCACCGTGAAATAGGCCATGCCACCTTTGCTATGCACCAGTTGCACCACATTATCCATACTGAGGCTGCCGGGCATGCAGTTATTGCTTTGACCGTTAATGAACTTACCGGTTGTGGGGTCAAGCCAGCCGGTACCTACGAGGGCTGCGTCGGGATTCGTGTCGGCGGTTTGCAGGTAGGCGCGCATACCTCGCTGGCAATCGTGTCCAACAATCCAACCCAGCGAAGCAAGTTTTCCGTTTAAAAATCGAGGGGTTGACGTGTCAGTATTGATGGTGAGAGCTTGTTGCGACTGCACTGAGATGGCCTGCAGCCAGGCCCCACCCTGCCTTGGAGCAGCGACAAGGAGCCAACCGGTCAAGAACACCGCGAACAAGGCGAGTAGAAGGGGAAAGAGGAATCTTGTTCTGCTGAATATTCTTTCGAACATGCGCACACCCTTTATTTTGCATTACGCATTTATCATATATTACTCTCATCAGTACAGCGTATCACATCTTTAGACAGGATGAAACAGGATAACCCGAATGGGTACGGCCAGGTATAATGGTTGTGTCTCCTGAACTCAAGCGTTCTCTGCTAGTATGTCAGTCGCAAGTTCCTTTAGATCATGAGGGGGAGAGGCACAGACTATTTTGCCGTATGCCACTGATCATTCACTACGATTGACTCTCATCTACGTTGAAACCAGCTATTGATAAACAAACATTTCCAATCTACATTGCATTCCTACCTACATTCTTCACTTAAACATCATTAGTGCCGCCTGCTGCGCCAGTGGGATGAACCAGAACGGGAGGATGGTACCCATTGCCAGTGTGCCCACAGCAGCGATCCCTACCGCAACCCAGGATACCCAACTGATGCTTACAGGTTGGCTCTTCTCGGCAACTGTGATTGCCGTCTTTGGAGGGCTAGCCATAGCCGATGTGGTGGCTGGTTTTACCGCTACCGCTGTGGCGGCCCCCCTTGAGGTCAGGGTACCTGTATCGCCAAGTTTCCCGGGGATCTTTTTATTGTTGTTGGGAACTGGGGCAGGTGAAACTGAAGGTGCTACGGCCACTTCTTTTTCCATGAACATGGTGGCGATGACGCGCAGGTAATAGTACATGCCCAGGACGCTGGCGAGCACGCCGATGATGAGCAGTTCGGGGTAACCGCCCCGCAGGGCAGCATAGAAGAGATAATATTTGGCGGCGAAACCTGCCATAGGTGGGAAACCTGCCAGGGCCAGCATGAAGAATGAGAGCAGGCCCGCCAACGCAGGCTGGCGATACCATAGGCCGCGCAGCTCGGTATAGTTGCTGCCGCTGTTATCGACGCGCTCCAGCAGGGAGACGATGCCAAAGGCCCCCAGGTTCATGAAGGTATAGCAGAGCAGGTAAAAGAGGATAGCGGATATGCCGACTATGCCACCGACGACGACACCGATTAAGAGGTAGCCGGCGTGAGCGATGCTGGAGTAAGCCAGCATGCGCTTAACGCTGCTCTGGACGAGCGCCATGATATTACCACCAACGATGGTGAGGATAGCGATGGCCCAGATGATGGCCGTCCAATCTCCCCTGGCGGGCTGGAAGACGACATCGAAGACGCGTGCAAAGGCGACGAGGGCGGCGGCTTTCGTCGCCACAGACATGAAGGCTGTGACAGGGGCAGGCGCGCCGTCGTAGACATCGGGCACCCATGCCTGGAAAGGAATGGCTGACACCTTAAAGGCAAAGCCAACGATGAGAAGGCCCATGGCGGTGAGCAAGAGGGTTGGACTATGCGTGGCTGAGGCATTGAAAATAGAGACAGGCTGATTCAAAGGAAACGCAACAGGCATGGTCCTGATAAGGTAATTACGAATGCCCGCGAAAGAGGTGTTGCCTGTTGTCGCGTAGGTGAGGGCAATGCCATAGAGTAGGAAGGCCGAGGCAAACGAACTGAGCAGGAAATACTTCATGCCCGATTCTTGCGAGCTCTTGCGCCGTACAACATAGCCACAGAGGATGTACAGGGCCAGCGAAAACAGTTCCAATCCCACGAAGACTATCAGGAAGCTCGCCGCGGCAGCCAGCAGCATCATACCAACGGTAGCAAACAAGAGCAGGGCATAGTATTCTCCCTGGTGAATCAGGTTCAACCGTTTGAGGTAGGCGGGCGAGAGCAGAATACCCAGAAAGCTCGCGCTCAGAATGATGATATAGGCGTAGAGCGAGCCGTAATCGGAGCTAACCATCTGGTTGAACGCCGTCTTTTGATCTCCCGTCACATAGAGCACGACGGTCGCCACGAAAGCTCCCGCCAGACCCAGCAGGCTCAATGCTGGCAAAACGACAATATTTGTGGGGGCGCTGTCTTTTGCGGTTGTTCCCTGCCGTGGCAGCAATATATCTGTAATCATCACCAGGAGTGCCATAATCGCCAGCACTAGCTCTGGTGCGATACGCCCCCAATCGGCGGCAGTCACTGTATATGTAAATGTCATAGATAATACCTCGCTTCGCTCGCCCCTCGATAAATCGGGGGTCTACTGTAGGCCCCCGATTTATCGGAGGGACCGCCGTAGGCGGGGACCGCCGTAGGCGGGGTTCAACGGATGAATGCACTACCTAGATTTTGCAATGTGTTCACCACTGAAGGTTCCATTAAATAAGTCAGCGGGGCAGGATGAAGCCCGATAGAAAAAATCAGCACAAGCAATGGCGAGAGGGTGAGGAATTCAGCGAAGTGTAAGTCCGGCAGCTTTCCTCTGCGCTCAAGTGCTGCTACAGGGCCTTCGGTTGGTCGAGGCCCTTCCATAAGGCCCAGGAAAAAACGGATCATGTACCAGGCGGCCGGTATCACCACAGCAGTACCCAGCACACCGAAGAGCGCGTTGCTGAGGAAGGCGCCAAGTAGGGCCAGGAACTCGCCGGCAAAACTATTCAGACCAGGCAGTCCAAGCGATGAGAGCGTGGCGATTAGCAACACCGTCGCCAGGATAGGAACGCGCTTCGCCTGTCCACCGAAGTCGTTGATGTTGCGTGTACCTGTCCGAGCCTCAATCAGACCCACGATGAGGAAGAGCGCGGCAGTGGTGATACCATGATTGACCATCTGTAGCACGGAACCTTCTATCCCCTGTATATTGAAGGCGAACATGCCGAGCATGACGACGCCAAGGTGGCTGATACTTGAATATCCCAGCAGCCGTTTGAGGTCAGTCTGCACCAGGGCCAGCAGCGCGCAGTAGAGAATACTGACGACTGCCAGGGTACTGAAGAGTGGCGCCAGCGTGTGCGCCGCCGAAGGGAAGAGCGGCAGGCACAGGCGCAGAAAGCCGTAAGCTCCCGTCTTTGACATGGCTCCGGCCAGCATGGCTGTAACTGGTGCTGGGGCCTCGCTATAGGCGTCGGGCAGCCAGCTATGGAATGGCACAAAGGGTACTTTCACCACGAAGGCCGCCGCAAAAGCCAGGAACAGCCAGAGTTGTACGGTAGGATCAAGCTTGCTATTGAGCAGCGTGGCCAGGTCGAGTGTATAGTTGCCCCCGGATGTCTGCTGGTGAAAATACCCCAGGGCGATGATGCCTGCCAGCATCAACAGGCTGCCCAACGAGGTATAGAGCACGAACTTGAAGGCCGCGTAAATACGTCGCTCTCCGCCCCAACTGCCGACCAGGAAATAGGCCGGAATCAGCATCACTTCCCAGAAAATATAGAAGAGGAAGAGGTTGGTGGAGAGGAAGACGCCGATGATGCCGCTTTCAAGCAGCAGCATGAAGGCCATGTAGTTCTTGACCTTCTGTTCAACGCGAAACGACGCGGCGATACAGACCACTGTGAGGAGGGTTGTCAGAGCGACCAACAAGAGACTGATACCGTCAACGCCGAGGCTATAGCTTATGCCTACCGACGGAATCCACTGCAACTGCTCGTTGAAGAGGAAGGTACCATTTGGAGCGTTGTCGACCACTGACGAGGTGGATGATACATTGGCCTGAGAATAGGCCAACATAAGCCCCAGGGTCTGGAGTAGATTGACACACGCAACAGCAAAGGCCGTCCAGCGGATCGCGGCTAGCTGGTTTTTGGGAATGAGCAGTATGGCAATTCCTCCCACAAGCGGGAGAAATGTGATAATTGATAAGATTGGATACATACCTCTCAGTTACCCCCTCACTGCATAGTACAAAATAATGAGCAATACGCCAATCAGAATTGCCAGGGCGTAGTTACGCACGTAGCCCGTTTGCAGGCGGCGCAAGCCTGTACTGATTCCTCGCAGTCCCCCGGCTACGGCCTGGCCTCCAGCATCGAGAAGCTCGCCTTCAAGAAGGCGGGTTGCCGTGCGCCCAGACCAGAGAATCGGCTGAACAATCACCGCGTCCAATATTTCATCAACATAGTACTTATGCAGTACCAGCTGGTAGAGCTGGTTATCGTTCTCTTTGTATTGGAAGCCGCGACCGTATATTCTCCAGGCTGCCAGGATACCAAGCAGGCCGATGCCAACGCTCAAGACTGTTGAGGTCCACTGGACGCCGAGTGAAGCCGTTGCCATGGTATGCACATCGGCGAAGACAGGCGCGAGGAAATTCCCGATCGGATCCCACTGGGGGAATCCAATGATGGCAAACGAGCCAACCAGGCCGCCCACACAGGAGAGGAACGCTAAAATAATGAGCGGTACGGTCATGACGGCTGGAGCTTCGTGAATCCTCAAGCGTCCTGTATGCCGCGACGGCTCTTCTTCATCCTCGTCTTGCGCATGGCTGGACTGGCCTGTGCCGCGATAATCTCCCTGAAAGATGCCGTAGAAGAGGCGGAATATATAGAAGGCTGTGAGGCCTGCCGTTATGATGCCGATACCCCAGAGCACGTATGACAGGGGTTGATTATTGACCGTTGCCTGCGCCAGTAATGAGCTGAGAATTTCATCCTTACTCCAGAAGCCGGAGAGCGGAGGTATGCCGCTAATCGCCAGAGCAGCCAGCAAAAAAGTCCAGAAGGTGATCGTAAGTTTATCTCTCAACCCGCCCATCTGGCGCATATCTTGTTCTCCGTCAAGGGCGTGGATGACGGCGCCCGCGCAAAGGAAGAGCAGCGCTTTGAAGTAGGCATGGGTCGTGAGGTGGAAGATACCAGCAGTATAATTATGCACACCCTCGGCCATAAACATATAGCCCAGCTGGCTGATGGTCGAATAAGCCAGCACGCGCTTGATATCCAGTTGGAAGATGGCGATGCTTGCCGCGAAGATCGCGGTCAATCCCCCAATCAGCGCTATGATGGTTAATGCTGTTGGAGACAGTTCAAAGAGCGGATGTGCGCGCGCAACCAGGTAAACACCGGCTGTTACCATAGTTGCCGCGTGGATGAGAGCACTGACAGGAGTGGGGCCCTCCATGGCATCTGGCAGCCACATATAGAGTGGCAACTGTGCCGATTTCGCCGCACAGGCGATAAAGAGGCACAGGGCGATGATTGTCTGAAGCATGGTCCCGGAACTTGCAGGGTTAAGAATGGAAAAGACCCCATTACCGCTGGCGTTATTGTAGAAGTTCAGTACGCCATACTCTTTGAAGATAAGGAAAATAGCGATCATGAAGCCAAAGTCACCTATGATGTTGACGACCAGGGCTTTTTGGGCCGCCGCGACCGCTCTGGGCCGGCGATACCAGAAACCAATCAAGAGGAATGAGGCCAGGCCAACCAGGCCCCAACCGACCAGCAGGAAGAGAAAATTATCCGCGCTTACCAGCAGAACCATCTCTTTCATATATCCTGCTGAATAGATATGGATCAAGAGTCCTACGCCCGTGACAATCATCAACATCGTGGCCGATAAGGGATCAAGGTACAAGCCAAAGCTCAGTTGAAAGGTGCCAGAGGAGACCCAGGTATAGAATACCTGGTCACTGGTTCGTGCCGCAACAGGCGTACCAAGCATCGAGAAGAAGCTGATAGTCGCAAAAAGAAAAGCGAGGCCACAGCCACCCCACGCTACAGTAATTATAGCCCTGCTTGTCAGAGCGCTGCCAGCCACACCGAGGATCACGAACCCAAGTAGTGGCGCTAGCAGCACCAATACCGTTAAATTTGTCATATATTCCTACCCTCGTAACAAATTCATATCGTCAACATCAATATCACGGCGGGTGCGGAAGATGGAGACGATAATAGCGAGGCCAACAACAACCTCAGCGGCTGCGACCGTCAGCACGATAAAGACAAACATTTGCCCGTCCGCCGAGTCGAGGTAGCTTGAGATTGCCACAAACGATAAATTGACCGCATTTAACATCAATTCAATGGACATAAAAATAATGAGCGGGTTGCGTCGAATGAGCACGCCGACGACGCCGATCGTAAAAATAATAGCACTCACTATGAGATATGCTGATAATGGCATAGACACCTCCAGGGCGACCGCCCAGAACCAGGGCGACCCAAGGGTCGCCCCTACTATACGCGGTTTACGCTTTCCTGCCCAGTACCATCGCGCCAAGGACCGCTACGATAATCAGCAGGCTTGTCACCTCAAAGGGATAGACGAAACCGTGGAAAAGGGCCTGGCCAAAGGCTTCTGTGTTGCCCTGTGTATTCACTACATGAGAGAGGCTATTGGCAGCCGTTGCCTTTGGTCCGCTATCGATGGCTGTTCCCGTAAAGAGCAGGTAACTCAATGTGCCAACCAACGTCAGTCCCAGTATCCCCGCGACCCAGCGCTGCCATGGGATACGATCGGGCAATTCTGTATCTGCGGCTTCCGAGGCAAGCATAGTGACCACAAAGAGGAATAAGACCATGATCGCCCCTGCATAGATCAGGACTTGCACGATGGCGATAAATGCCGCCCCCAGCTGCAGGTAAAAGAGCGCCAGGAAGAGCAGCGTCAGAATGAGGCTCAACGCGCAGTGGACGGCATTCTTAAAGATAATCACGCCGAGAGCTGATGCCACAGCGGCTACGGCCAGCACGAAAAATGAAATTTGCACTCCTGTCATCGTTTTTGCCAGTCCTTTCCGCTCGCCAACTTTCTCCTATCTTCGTCCTGTTCCTCGTTGGTGAGCAAGACTTCCTCTTCGGAGCGCAGATCACCCAGGCCGACGGCGGCAGCACTGGCCTGCGAGCCGTCAAACACTTTGGCCGCCTGTGGTACGGGTTGCGCTGCCTCCGCGGGAGCCGGGTCGGCCCAGACAGTATTCGAGCCGACAGTGGACTGCCCTTTGGGCTCAAGCAGTTGCTCTTTATGGTAGACCATATCTTCTGGATAGAATGCGGCCAGTTTATACTCGTGTTCCAGCGTGATAGCTCCGGTGGGACATGCTGCCTGGCAGTAGCCGCAGAAGATACAGCGCAACAAATTGACATCGAAGACTTTCGCGTAACGTTCGCCAGGTGAGACGCGGGTCTCTTCGCTATTTTCGTCGGCTTCGATATAGATCGCGTTAGCTGGACAGGCGCCCGCGCAGAGAAAGCAACCGACGCAGCGTTCCAGGCCATTTTCGTAACGGTGCAGTACATGGCGACCGCGGAAGCGCGGCGGAAGCTCGCGTTCCTCTTCTGGATACGAGACCGTGGTTGGCTTTTTGCCCATATTTTTGAAGGTTGTTGCCATCCCTTTGATTATGTCAAAAGACATGCTTGACTCCTAACCTAATTTTTTTACTATCACGTCTTGTTACTGTTTGCCAACAGGCTCAAACTTGGCCAAACGCACAGTCGCGGGCATGGGAATTGTTCCTACTTGAGTGGTTACACCCGTTCCTCAGCAATATCTTGATCTAGTAAGATTGTGGTTAATCCCTCAGAATCAAGCAGAATGTCTCGATACTTTTGAGCCAATTTTGAGTCTGCGTTTCGAATGGGGTGGACAAGTACTTCGAGTAGAGCAACAATGGATGTAATAACGGTGATTTCACCACGTGCAACTGCTTCGAAGAAAGGGTCAACTGCCTTTGAGTAAGCAGGATTTTCCTCGATAAAATATATTAAAGGCGTTGTATCTAAACCCACTACACTTCCCCGTAGCGAGTCTATCCATCCCATGAATTTCGCTCCTCATTTATATATTTTTCCACATCAATACCTTTCCATATTTCTTTACCTAGTCCTTTAAGTTCCAGGATACTATGTTTGGGTCGAGTTTTACCTTGCTGGCGAATGAAAGCTGCTAAATCTTCTAGCAACTGAAGTTGCTCCTCAGGTGTAAGATGTTGAGCTTTATTGAGTATCTCACGATAAGCGTAGGTTGACATATGCTCTCTCCCTCTAATTTCCATGTCAGATGTTTGACTGAATCATACCAGAGTCACTTACGCTTGTCATCTTGCTAAGAATTGTAGTGTTTTGCTGTTTGCCAACAGGCTCAAACTTGGCCAAACGCACAGTCGCGGGCATGGGAATTGTTCCTACTTGAGTGGTTACACCCGTTTGGACCTCTCTTGTGCGACTGCGCACCAGGAGCAGGACCGCCGCCAGGATTGCCAGGCCTGCCAGGCCATTGATCCACCAGGGCAGACCGAGGGCAACGACGGTGGCTGTAATGACCACGTTGAGCACTGCCAATGGTAAGAGTAATTGCCAGCCAAGGCGCATCAAGCGATCATAACGGATACGCGGCAACGTGGCACGCAGCCAGATGAAGAGGAACAGGAAAAAGGCCACTTTCACCAGGAAAATGAGTATCGATATACCGGGAATACGCTCTAAGCCAAAGAAACTCCAGCCACCAAAGAAAAACGTTGTGGCCACGGCGCTCACTGTAATCATGTTAATGTATTCGGCCATCTGGTAGACGCTCCAGCGCAGCCCGCTGTACTCGGTCAGGTAGCCCGCGGTCAATTCCTGTTCGGCCTCTGGCAGGTCAAACGGTGCGCGGTTTACCTCCGCGACACCCGCGATGAAATAGATTACAAAGCCGAGCGGCTGAGCGACGATAAACCAGGTACCCTGGCCGGTTGGACCATAGAGCAGTTGGGCCTTGACGATGCCAACCATACTCAACGTACCTGCCAACATCAGGGTACCGCTCAGGGCAAGTCCCAGGCTTGTCTCGTATGAAACCATCTGGGCTGCGCTGCGCAGTGATCCGAGCAGCGAATAACGGTTGCCGGAGGACCAGCCGCCGAGCACAATACCGTAGACTGACAGCGAAGAGATGGCCAGTATCCAGAGAATACCAACATTGATATCACCAATAACCGGGTCCCATACAGAGGGTTTGCCAGCTATCCAGCCAATGCCAATAGGCACAACGGCAAAGGCACAAAGGGCTACCACTACCGAGATGATCGGCGCCAGCAAATACGTGACAACTTTGGCCTGCGTTGGGATAATCTGCTCTTTAAAGGCCATCTTAACAGCATCGGCTATTGGCTGAAATAGGCCGTTTGGGCCGGTCCGGTTCGGCCCCAGGCGTCCCTGCATCTTTGCGACCACGCGCCGCTCGATCAGCGTCATATATGCGAAGGCCGTCAGCAAGGCGCCGATCACGATCGCGCTTTTGATGACAGCGGCGACGATTCCGTTATTGAGAAAGTCAAGCACGAGCCACCTCCTGCTCCTGGGTGCGCACACCCTGTGTCCCCAGCTCTTCCCAGTCTAAACCTGTATAGAAAGGATTCTCTTCGGCAATCTCTAATAATATTGCTTTTGGATTGGCGTAACTCCACCTTGTACCCATATGCCTGGCTATCTCGATGATGATCTCCCAGTCGGCTTTTGTTCCTGGCAAGGGCCGTAACGCCTGTCGAATAGCCTGCACATGGTGGTCGATGTTGGTCATGCTGCCGTCTTTTTCCGCGAAGGTGACGGCTGGCAGTATGACATCGGCCTGCTGGGCCGTCTCAGTCAGCATAATATCTTGTACAATCAGCAATTCCAGGGTGCCAGGTAGCTTCTCTACATGTCGCGCGGGATTGGCTCCCATTACATACAGCGTTTTGATCTGCGGGCTGCTCAACATCTCGGCGTACGTCATACCGGCCTCTTCGGCTGGTATATAGCCGGGCAGAGCGTCAGGCAAAAGACCCATATCGCGTGCGCCAAGCGAGTTGGCATCCTCAAAAAGCGGGCCAACACCGGCGCCGGGACGATCAATGTTGCCGGTGATAACCGCCAGGGCCTGGAGGTCAGTTGCCAGGTCCTCGCAGCCAGGCTCAAGTGTCGCCATTTCGTCGTACAGGATGATCGCTCCCCTGGCTTCCGCGATCTCGTGGGCGAGTCCCCGTAGCTGAGCAGTCACCTCGGTCCCCAGCGACTCCTCGTGGTCGCGGATGAGGGCATCCTCCTGTAATATTTTTGCGCTCAGCGCTTCGTCTGGCGCCTTCAGCTCTTCCTGGCGGACAACCGTACTCAACAGCACTTTCGCCGCTGCGCCTGCTCCCTGCTGGGGCAGCGTAATCTTCTGCACAGCGAAGTGGTCAAGCTCGGTCTGATTGGCGTTGACGATAGAGATTTTCGCGCCGCCCTTCATGGCCTTCTTGATGCGCAGATCAAGGATGGGCTGCCGCTGATAGGGGTCTGCCGCGATGAGCACGATGTGAGATGCCTGCTCGATCTCCGCGATGCTATTGGTCATCATCCATGGTTTCCCGGTTATGCTGTCGCGTGGAGCGCGGAAGTGGCCATGATGATGATCAACGTGCGGTGTGCCGATAACCTGTCTGAGCAGCTTTTGGAAGAGATACGCCTCTTCATTGGTGGTGCGGGTCGAGCCAATGCCGCCAACCGCGCTGGCCCCATGCTTTTTGATGATCTCTCCCAGGCGTAATGCGATGGTATAAAAGGCCTGCTCCCATGTCACTGCCACCAGTTGCCCATTGCGCCGAATCATCGGGGTGCGCAGGCGCTGCGGACTATTGACAAACTCAAAGCCCCAGCGACCCCGGTCACAGAGCCAGCCATCATCGATGGCATCGTTTGCGCGTGACATATTGCGCATGATCTTGTCTACACGTACATCGATACGTATGTTGCAGCCAACGCTGCAGTTGTTGCAAACGCTGGGAATGCGTTTCAACTCCCAGGGGCGCGACTTGAAACGATAGGCCGTGGCCGTTAGCGCGCCGACCGGGCACATCTCGACGGTATTGCCAGAAAATATTGAGTCAAAGGCGTGATCGGGAGCCGTCCCGACTTCCATCTTATAGCCACGCGAGATCATTACCAGCCCGTTGTCCATGGAGATCTCCGAACTGAAGCGCGTACAACGCTGGCACAAAATACAGCGTTCGCGATCAAGCATCACCCTATCACTGACCGGTATAGGCTTCAGATAGTGGCGTTTGGGTTGGTCGAAGCGGGTGCCGCCAGGGCCATGGCGCAGGGTGAAGTCTTGCAGATCGCACTCCCCTCCTTTATCGCAGATGGGACAATCGAGGGGGTGATTGATGAGGAGAAATTCCAGTGTGCCCCTGCGCGCTTTGAGTACCCTCTCCGTCTTTGTATGCACGATCATGCCTTCACTAACCGGAGTGGTGCAGGCCGTCTGAGGTGGCTTGGGCAATTTCTCGATCTCAACAAAGCACATGCGGCATGCGCCCAGCGGCGGCATTTTAGGGTGATAGCAATAAATGGGAATCTCTATTCCCGCCTGTTGCGCTGCCGCCCAGACCAGCGTCCCAGCAGGAACAGCGACGGGAATGTCGTCTATGGTCAGGTGTACAAATTCGTCTTTTTTCTCTTCTGGCATATATTTACTTCCTTGCATCCCTGCTGACTTCCCATCAGCCGCGCGTGCTATGCGCAGCATCGCACCGAGTATAGTAGGGTTGACCCTGGCGGTCAACCTGACCCTGGCGGTCAACCTGACCCTGGCGGTCAACCTGACCCTGGCGGTCAACCTAGCGTCGTTGCAGGGATGGCTTTCAAATATACCGTTTCATCAGGTATTGTGATTGCCTACCATGCAGCGTCCATGACGGACGTGATATTCGTATTCTTCGCGGAACAAATGGATACTACTCGTAACAGGACTGGTGGCTGCATCGCCCAGGGGACAGAATGATTTACCGCTGATATTGTCGCAAATGTCCAGCAGCAGATCGATATCACTCTCCTTACCGTGTCCATGTTCGAGGCGCTCGTAAATTTCTGTCATCCAGTACGTACCTTCGCGGCAGGGAGTGCATTTGCCACAGGACTCGTCGCGGTAGAATTCGGTCATGCGCAGCGCGGCCCCCACGATACAGGTATCCTCGTGAATGACAACCACGCCGCCTGAGCCAAGCATTGAGCCTGCCGCGGCTATGGCCTCGAAGTCAAGCGGCGTATCTATTTTGTCAGCGCCGAGCAGGGGGGTCGATGATCCACCGGGTATGATAGCTTTGAGCTGCTTGTCATCCAGGATACCACCGCCATATTCCTCATCGTAGATGAGCGTGCGCAGCGAGGTCCCCAGGGGCAGTTCATAATTGCCAGGCCTCTTCACATGCCCGCTCAGGCAGAAGACGCGCGTCCCCTTGCTTTTCTCCGTTCCGAATGAGGCATACCAGTCCGCCCCATTTTTAATAATGGCTGGAATGGTCGTGAGCGTCTCACAGTTGTTAATCACGGTGGGGCCGCCATACAAACCAATTACCGCCGGGAAGGGCGGCTTTAAGCGTGGATACCCACGCCGTCCCTCCAATGACTCCATCAACGCGCTTTCTTCACCACAAATATAGGCGCCAGCGCCACGATGCATAATGACTTCCAGGTCATAGCCACTGCCCAAAATATTTTTCCCAATCAGGCCCGCGGCATACGCTTCTTCAATGGCTCGTTCAATCTGCTGACCAGCGAAAGCCAGTTCGCCGCGCACATAGATAAAGGCGACCGAGACGCGACAGGCATAGCTGGTGATGATGACCCCCTCGATCAGCTGATGCGGATTTTTCTCCATCAACATGCGGTCTTTGAAGGTGCCTG
>VBHI01000460.1:1941-4661 GCA_005881495.1 Chloroflexota bacterium | reverse complement strand
ACTTCTGGATGGCCATCAGGTAGTTGCCACGGTGAAACAACACTGCGGGCTCCCGTCATCGTCACAGTGTTGCTGCACAGGAACACCCACCAACTCCGTCAGGAGCGTCTCGGTGAGGCGACAGACGGCAGGATGCCCTGGCACCACGGCCGCAAGCGGGCAGCTATAGCTGCGGATACAGGAATGACCGTCACATGCTTCAAGTTCAGCCATCCCGCCGAGTTCATTAAAGACCTCGATAGCCGCTCCAAGTCGTACACGCAGCTCTCCACGCGGGATCTTCCACTGGGTAGCCATGCGCCGCCCGACCTCACGCAGGAGCGTTTCTACCTCGTCGGCGGGTATGCGCTCACTGAGGACGTCCAGTAATTGCTGAAGCGCCGGATCGTATGCCTTCGGGAACAGCTGCTCAGCTTCTGGTGCCAGGGCGTAGACAGAGGCGGGTTTGCCGCTGCCCCGGCGCACACCGCGTTGTTGGACAATCCCATCACGTTCAAGGGCCGCAAGGTGTGCGCGGACGGCGTTGTCCGTGAGGCCGAGTGCCTGGGCCAGCTCGTCCACCGTGCGGCTGGAGCGGCGCAGCAGCGTGATGATCTGACCGCGTGTGCTTGCTAAAAACCGTTGGTTCTTGTGCCAGAGTGACATGCAGCTCCTCCCATTCTGGTAGCAGTATACCTCATACACATCCTATTTGTCAAAAAAGTCAAGATTTTTTTTGACTTTCTGGAATAAATGTAGTAATATCTATTTCTATGGAAGGAGTGATACCGATGTCTTTTGATTTCGACTTTGATGATGAGCCTTTGCGTGAAGCAATGCACCTGCGCCGCCGCCATATTTCAGAGGAGCAACTACGGACGTATGAAGGCTACATGACGGAAATCTTCACCGCGTTTGGCTTAGACCTGGACACCCCGGCCACGCGCCAGACGCCACAACGCTATATCCGCGCCTTGTTTGATTCGACCGAAGGCTATGAGGGCGACCCCAAATTGCTCACGGCGTTCGAGACCGAATGTCGTGGTGGATCGGACTGTCGTCTGAGCCAGGTTGTTGAGGGACCCATCCACTTTTTTGCGCTCTGTGAGCATCATGCGCTCCCGTTTCACGGGCATGCCTACCTGGGCTACATCGCGCATGAGCACATCATTGGTATTTCCAAGCTCACCCGGCTCGTGCGCCTGTTTGCCAAGCGTTTTACCGTACAAGAGCGTATCGGGCAGCAGATCGCCAATACTCTGGAGGCGATGCTCGAGCCGCATGGAGTCGCTGTCTATCTCGAAGCCCATCACCTCTGCACCCAGATGCGGGGCGTGCGCGAGATCGCGCCATTGACGCGCACCACATTCTGGCGGGGGGCCTACGACGGCAATGCGGATCTGCGGGCGGAGTTCTTGACGGTGTGTGGGGTGCATCAATGAACACTCTCGTACCACTGGAATCCCTTTACGACATGGAGCGTGGCAGTGACCTGCTATTGCCACCTGACCTCGCGGCTCTCTATGGTCGTCTCCAGTTCCCCCTTCATCCAGGCCGACCATACGTCATTGGCAACTTTGTCAGCACGCTGGATGGCGTGGTGACCTTGAATGTCCCCGGCCAATCGGGTGGGGGACCAATCAGTGGGTTCAATCCGCACGATCACCTGGTCATGGGACTGTTGCGAGCCGTTGCCGACGCCGTGATCGTTGGGGCAGGAACGCTTCGGGCTGTTTCCCCTCATCACCGCTGGACGGCTGCATACATTTACCCGGCGCTTGCCCCAGTGTACCAGCGCCTCCGGGCAACCCTGGAGAAAGAGGAGCAGCCGCTCAACGTCATTGTCACTGCACGAGGTGAGGTCAACATGGCGCTCCCACTGTTTCAATCCGGTGACGTAGCTGTGTTGATCGTCACGACCCCACAGGGCGAAAAGCGCATCCGTGAGCAAACGATCCCCCCATCGGTTCGCATCTTGGGCGTGCAGAGCGCGGGTTCACTCAGTGCCCAGGCGATCGTACAGGCGGTGTGCGCTGTACGCCAGTGCAACGTCATCCTGGTCGAGGGTGGCCCGCAGTTGCTGGGAGACTTTTTCGCAGAGGGGTTGCTGGATGAACTGTTCTTGACGCTTGCCCCACAGGTCGCCGGTCGAGACAACGCCACTGAGCGACCAGGGTTCGTCACCGGTCAGCGTTTTGCGCCGGAGCATCCCCGCTGGGGTACCCTTGTGAGTGTCAAACGCGCAGGGAGCCATCTATTTCTGCGCTATGCATTCGAAACGAAGGAGACAACACCATGACCAATCCATTCCTTGAACTGAAAGCACTGGGGCAAAGGGTCTGGCAGGTCATCACTCGCGATGAACATTCCTTCATGCACAAAGGAGATTGCTCGTATGGATACAGCGAAAAATGATCAGGAGATGGAATCGGCGTCTGTCACACTCGTGGATAGTATGCACTTTGCCGGGGACATCGGCGGCGTTCGCATTGACCTCGATGCCGGGGAAAGTGTTGGCGGAGTGGGCGCTGGCCCCCGGCCGCATCGCCTGCTCCTGCTGGCGATGGCTGGTTGCACGGCAATGGATGTCGTGGCGATCCTGCGGAAAAAGCGTCAGCAGGTGAGTGGCCTCAGCGTAGAGGTCCAGGGGAGCCGGGCAGATCAGCATCCGAGGGTCTACACGCGCTTCGACGTACTCTACAGGGTGAGAGGCACCAACATCGATCCTCAGGCGGTAGCAC
>VBHI01000460.1:0-1888 GCA_005881495.1 Chloroflexota bacterium | reverse complement strand
GTATGAGCGGCAATGATTGAGGACGAGAGGTGAAGCGCATGCAAGAGCAGTTGAAGCAGCAGCACATTCCGGTCAAGGTCTACCGGACGGACGAGCGCTTGATGATCGCGGCACCGATGGCTGGACTCGAACCAGAGAACATTGTGGTCGAAGTCACGGCTGAGGGTCGCCTGATTCTCCATGGGAACCTGCGTGGCATGCTCAAGGAGGTCAAGGAACTCTTGTTGGATGAATGGAGCGTTGGGGTCTATCACCGCGAATTAGCACTCCCAGTCCCGGTCAATGCCACGTGCGCCAACGTCACCTACGGCAATGGCGTGCTGACGGTGACCTTGCCGATCAGCCAACAGACGCTCCCTGCACGACTGACGCTCGAACGACTCGCCCCTACTCACGGCGAGCGCAAAGGCAATGCCGGGCACCCTCCCTCTTGCGTTCAGCCATGATGGCACGAGCGCTTTCCGCCCCTTTTGAAAGGATGATCCATAAGCTTGCAGTAAGTCATAGACGAGTTCAATTTAAAAATATCGTTCTCTTCTCGTTTTTTAAGAACTGATGTGCCACGTAGCCAGCACAGGTATCGAGGGCATTTCCCTCTTCTAGAGAGGCGGGCGAGGATGAACCTCGCCCCTACGGGAGGGGATGGCTCCAGACTTCGCGCGCTACGTTGGCTACAAGTTCTAGCTTGTGGCGTTGATCCTCAAATGAAATGCGGTTGCCCTCCATAGTGGATGCGAAACCGCATTGTGGGCTGAGGGCGAGCCGCTCCAGCGGTATTACGCGGGAGGCTTCTTCGATGCGGCGGCGCAACTCGCCGGCAGACTCCATGCGTGTTTTCTTGGTTGACACCAGGCCGAGGACTACAGAGCGATCCTCGGGCACGTGCGATAGAGGTGCAAAGCCGCCGGAGCGTTCGTCGTCGTATTCGAGAAAGAAGCGCTGAAAGTGGGTCTGGCTGAAGATACGGGCGATCGGCTCATAGTCGCCCCTGGCATAGAATTTGCTCTGGTTATTGCCGCGGCAAATATGCATGGCGAAGGTTATTCCGGGATGGCCGTCGATGATGGCGTTGTCCATTTCGATGCACTGATCGATCAGTTTGTCCGGGTCGCTGCCGCGCTGGCGATATCCCTCCCTTATCTGGGGGTCGAGCAGTGCCGCATACTGGGGAGCGTCGATCTGGATGTAGGTGCAGCCCAAACGAATCAGTTCCTCCACTTCACGGCGAGAGAAGTCCACGATATCGGCGAGATAGGCATCGCGGGAGGGATATGCCGAGCGTGATTTCTCCGGGTCGTAATAGGCCGCGGCCTGCTGGGCGCTGATCATTGTTACCTTTGCCGGGCCTCCGTATCGCGAGCGCAAATAGACCCATTCCTCTGTGCACATGCTCCTGCGCCACCTGAGCCGCTCTACCACGACAGGCCGTTTGAAGATAAGTTGCTCGCCAGTTTCGTCGGTGAAGGGGATCGCCCAGCCCCCGTACTTGTCGAAGCCTTCCAGGGCATCGATGAGGTGTCCGAAGAACGCGTAGCGCCGCATCTCTCCATCGGTGATGACTTCAATACCTGCATCTAGTTGGAGAGCGATTGCCTCGTTCACAGCCTTGTCTTCGATGGCCTTGAATTCGGCAGCGGTGATCTGTCCTGATTCAAGCTGCTGGCGTGCTGTTAGCAGGTAGGTGGGTCTGAGCAGGCTGCCCACCACTTCGCTACGATAGGTCATTTTCCGATACCTCCCTCTGATTGTAAGCCAGATTTCAGGATTCTTCCGATAAGATTCTATAGTCAACGTTACATGGGGGTGGGGTGTTTGTCAAGGTAGGTATTACTGTCAGACCTCTACCATTGACGATAGGTCCATCTCACCTGCTATAATACACATTGCG
>VBHI01000204.1:2699-43602 GCA_005881495.1 Chloroflexota bacterium | reverse complement strand
CAGACTTCAGCCGAGTTTCCTAAGCCGTGAATTAGCACAATAGGAGTCCCACGTCTGCCCGCACAATAGAAATGGATGGGGAAATTCCCAACATCACATGCTTCCTCGCGTACACCAGCCAGCAGCAAACCCGCGCGAGCCACAGAAATCGCTGTCTCAACAGGGCGACGATAGATTTGCAATGCCAGTGCAGTCGCACCACCTGCAACAGCAAGAGCGGCTATCGTTGGAAGAAGAGCAACTCGCTTCTTTGTTGAAAAAGGCATAAAAAAATCCTTGTGATATGCTTGTTTTTGGTTGACCTTTATACAAGCATAGCACAAGGCCTAAGCGAGCGTCTACTATTGGCTAGTCTTTATTCACCAGCACCAGAACTCAGTTCTGTCTCGCTCATATCGACAAGACTCACTTCAACAGCTATGTCGCGGTTGCTGGATAGTTAGAAGGTAACAAGAAGACCGATTAAAATACCCAGTAGGCCACCTACTATTACCTGTACAGGTGTGTGCCCGATCAATTCACGCAGACGTTTTTCAGCAAAGGGGTGGCCTTGAAACGCTTCGTCAATCATTTGATTGAGAATACGAGCCTGGATGCTGACAGCCCGCCGTACTCCGGCCGCATCATACATCACAATGGAAGCTAGGACAACGGCTATAGCAAAGGACGCAGAGCCAAACCCAGATACACGACCTGTAGCAGCAGCAAGTCCCGTCACTAATGCAGAGTGTGAACTTGGCATTCCACCTGATGAAACGAGCCGGCTAACGATAAGTTTCCGCTGTCGAATGAGCTCATAGATGGTTTTACTGACCTGTGCAATCGCCCATGCCAGAAAAGCTGCAATCAGGATACGGTTATTGAAGAGAGATGTATCCATCGTTTGTTCTGCTTTATCTCCTCTAAGGGGCCTCGCTCAAATATCGTGACCAGCGAACCGTTCTGGTGTCCTGCCTTCTGGGCGTTTCACCACATAAGAATGATCAGCCTATTTCAGTGGGAGCCCTAAGGCAAATCCAGGGGCTGTAAATCAATCATACCCTGGCTATCAACGCTGAGTTGTTGCACACGCATCTCTGCCTTTTGGAGCAGTTCATTGCAATATTGCGCCAGTTTCATACCTTCCTCGTAATATTGCAATGCGCGTTCAAGCGGCATCTGCCCATCTTGCAAAGCATTTACCGCAGCCTCCAACCGTGCATAGGCATCTTCAAAAGTTACTGATTCCATACTTCACCATCCATGCGACCATTAGAGGATGTCGCACTCCAATTTTTGCAGTTGTTCCTCAGTATTGTAGTATTTCAGGTTGTACGGACCTCTACGGCAATACTGCCATCTGTCACCTGGATTGTCAACGCATCGCCCGGATGCGTCTGCTGTACACTGGTGACTATAGCTGAATCACTATCACGACGCACGACAGCATAGCCACGTGCGATGGTAATTAAGGGGCTGAGAGCATGCAGACGCAAGGCTAATCCCCTCAGACGCTCATCGCGCAAGGAGAGAATGTGCTGCAAGCGCGTCTGTAAAAGCACGGCCGTGTCGTCAAGTTGCTGGCGGCGCCTGTCGAGCAGACTGCGAGGATTAGCCCGTTGCAGATCACGTTGCGCACGCTCCAACTTCTCGCCCAAATCACTGAGAAGCTTTACCATCAATTCGTTTAATCCCTCTTGCTTCATCTGAAGGTCGATTTGCCAATCCGCGATATCAGGTACTGCGACAGCGGCAGCGGCCGTCGGCGTCGATGCGCGATAGTCCGCGACAAGATCGGCAATAGTGAAATCAGTTTCGTGACCGACACCGCTGATAACAGGGATCCGTGAACGAGCAATAGCACGGGCTACAATCTCTTCGTTAAATGCCCATAACTCTTCGATTGAGCCACCTCCCCGCCCAACAATGATTACCTCCGCCTCACCCTGTTCATTGAGGAGTTCAATTGCAGCAGCAATGGAGGCAGGAGCTTCACTTCCTTGCACCAGTGTTGGGGCAAGAATAACTTTTGCCAAAGGATAACGTGAGCGGAGGACACGTAACATATCACGCAGCGCCGCAGCCTGGGGTGAGGTTACAATGCCGATGACCGCGGGCTGCGCAGGTAAAGGGCGCTTACGATTTTCATCAAAGAGACCCTCTGCAGCTAAGCGTGCTTTGAGTTGTTCAAAGCGTAGAAAAAGTGCGCCTTCTCCTAGGAGTTCGACACCTTCAACATAAAGTTGAAGTTTTCCATCCCGCTCATAGAATGAGATACGCCCATAGGCGGCGATGCCCATACCATCACGAAGATCAGGTGCCGACGAACGCAAACGAGCGTTCTTGAAGAAGACACACTGCAATTGTGACTCTGTGTCTTTGAGAGTGAAATAACAATGTCCCGAGGTGTAGGTCTTGCAGCCTGAAATTTCACCTTGCACCCAGATATTCTGCAAGATGTCATCTGTCTCCAGCAACTCCTTTAGATAGCGAGACAATTGTGTAACGCTTAAAACCGTTGGGGCACTATAAAATTGCATTATTGCCCCTCTTCCTCAGTGGAAGTATCGATAACCATAAGCTTCTGGCCGTATTCCACTGACTGCCCCTCTTGAACAAGCATTTCAACAACACGACCAGCAAAAGGCGACTCTACATCATTGATAACGTTCAGTGACTCAATAGTTGCCACGAGTTGCCCGACCTTAACATGATCACCAACTGCTACCAGTGCCCCTCCCCTTGGCTTAGCCCAGGCATGGAAGACACCCACCAGGTGTGAAGTAATGTAGTTTCTTGTTTCTGCGGGTAGTTTATTAGGCACAGTCAATGAGTTATCCGTGTGTGATACGATAACTTGGGGGATGAAAGCGATTCCCTCCTGCCGTCCACTGTTTTCTGAAGGCTTCACTTTACGTAATACCAGCCTCGTCCCTTCTTCAGGCCGTTTAAATTCCAACTCGGATACGTCACTACGATCGAGCAAATGTACAAGGCGTTGCAGTTGCTCAACACTAATAATGCCAGGCGTTTCGCTTTCACCATTGTGCAGCGGATCTGTATCATTGGGTGTAATGGAAGGAGGCTCATGGCGTCCGGTCTGGTGGGTACCTTGTTTTACGTCCATGTTGCTTTCTCTCCTGGAGCAAACGCGAAAATGAAGGTGAACTACGCGCGCTCTACGTATGCTCCTGTCGTTGTATTGACACGAATTAAATCACCATTTGAAATAAAAAGTGGTACCTGTACAACTAAACCGGTCTCTGTAGTAGCCGGTTTGGTACCTCCCGTAGCGGTATCACCCTTGAAACCAGGCTCCGTGTAGGTTACACGCAGAACTACTTTTTCAGGCGGCTCAACAGAAATTGGTTGCCCTTCAAAGGTGATAAGATCAAGCTCTAGATTGTCAATCAAGTAGTTTTTTGCATCGCCAAGCTGCTCTTCGGTAAGCACAACATCATCGTATGTACTGGTATCCATAAAATGATACTGATCGTCATCCTGATACTGGTAAGTTACAGTGCTGCGATCAAGGTAGAGGCGTTTAAATTTTTCGCCTGCATCACATGTCCGATCAAATGTGGCACCCGTGCGCAGATTGCGCAATTTCATACGTACTATCGCGCCGCCACGGCCCATTTTGACATGTTGCCAATCGAGTACGCTGCATAGTTGCCCTTCAAATTCAATGGTTACACCCTTTTTCAGATCACCTGTAGATATCATCTAGAATAGCTCCTTCTGGGTAAGCGCAGTGAATTGCGTCCTTAGGATTAGCGCTGCAACACCAGTTCGGTTGGTGATTGGGTCAAGACTTCGACGCCGTTCTCTTTTATTAATACACAATCTTCGATACGCGCCCCACTCCAGCCAGGGATATACACTCCAGGCTCGACAGTAACTACATTTCCTGCCAGCAAAATCATATCATCCGGAGATCGTGGGGAGAGATGTGGCCCTTCGTGAATTTGTAGCCCAACGCCATGGCCGGTCCCATGAATATAGTATTCTGCCAGGCCTGCCACATCCAATGCATTGCGCGCCAAAGCATCGGCAGCTTTGCAAGCCATACCTGCAAAGAGACCTGCTTCACATGTCTTCATTGCAACGAGAACAGCACCGTATATCTCACGCATACGCGGTTCAGAAGGTTCCCCGAGGCAAATAGTACGGGTCATATCTGCACAATATCCCTTGTAACGAGCTCCCATGTCGATAGTGATGAGTTCACCCTGCTGGATACGCCGTTCACTGGGATGAGCGTGAGGCATTGAACCATGAGGGCCAGAAGCCACGATTGCTTCAAATGATTGACTATCTGCACCCAAGAAAATCATGTAGCGTAGGATCTCCCACTGTATTTCCCTCTCCGTCATACCAGGTTGAATCCAGCTACAAAGATGCGTAAATGTCGCGTCCGTGATGGCGATAGCGCGTTTGAGTAACTCTATCTCATGTGGTCGCTTTACTCGGCGTAATTTTTCCACAAAGCTATCCACAAAAGGATGTACTGTAAAGATACCCTCGCCAGCGCTACGAAGCTTTTCATACTCTGCATACGTGATGGCTGCGGACTCGAAACCGATTCTCTGCCAACCATGTTCCTGAGCTGTTTTGACAATCGCCGCCCAGTATTCATATGAGGAGGGGACAGTGACCTGCCAACCCTTAGCATCGTTCTCAGCCACTTCTTGATAAAGCGGATTGGTAAACAACATCTGCTGCTGCTTTCCCACTAGCAACAGGCCAGCGCCTTCTACATCATCATTGAACCACCCGCTTAAGTAAGAGCGATCCTGTGGCTGTGTTACGATAAATGCATCCAGCCCTTGTTCGGTCATCCACGTTCGTAGCTGGCTGATTGCCTCTTGACTCATGCTTTTCCTTCTTTGATCTGCTCACGCACCAACTCAACCAGTGTCTCCAATGACAGAAGATATCTACGCCATCCTAGTCCAACAATATTTCCCCGACAAACCGACGCAATTATCGAATGATGCCGAAATGGCTCACGAGCATAAATATTGCTCATAAGGATTGATGACAATGCCATCCACACCACCTGCATGCTCCTGGAGATAATCAATGAGCGCACCTTCGTGATTCGACTGGAAACATTCTACTTTTGTCTCCAATTCTGCGCCTCGTCTTTGTAGCATCACGCAGATTTGCGGTAGGGTCACTGTCCCATAAATTTCAGGTTCGCGAGTTCCCAATGTATTTAAGTTGGGACCATTCAGGACCAGTATGTTTAACATTGTCTTAAGGCCTTTGTTCCGTAAAAAATGCTGAGAGTACGCTCTTCACCAGGTCATCAGGCATGCACGTAACGGTAACGTCCCCCAGACGCCGAGGCATGACCCAACGCATCCGTTTATGTGCCACTTTCTTATCTAATTGAATGGCCGACAGAATATCCTTTACCTGTACTTGCCCACTATAAGCTACAGGTAAACCCAACGCCTTGAGCAGCTTATTCTGTCGAATCAACCCTGATTTAGGGAACATACCTGCTTGACAAGCCATTGTGGCAGCTAACACCATACCCAACGATACCGCCTCCCCATGTAATAACTCGCCATAACCCGCTACATTCTCCAGTGCATGTCCCACAGTGTGACCATAATTGAGAATGGTCCGCCGCCCCCCTTCCCGCTCATCCTCCTCTATGATCGCTGCTTTCAAAGCAATACAACGTGCAACGATCTGACAAAGTAGCGAAGCAGGGGGGGGGTTGAACTCTCGTAAAGCGTCTGCATTTTCCTCAATCTGGGCAATCAATTTTGTATCGAGTATGATACCATACTTTACGACTTCTGCCCACCCCTCAGTTCGTTCCCGTTCAGGAAGCGTCAAAAGCGTTGCGGGATCAACCAATACCAGGCGGGGATGATAAAAGGCACCAATCAGATTCTTTCCCCTGGGATGGTTGACACCCGTTTTGCCGCCAATCGCGGCATCAACCTGGGCAAGTAACGATGTCGGCACCTGCACCAGAGGAACACCACGCAGGTATGTAGCAGCGGCATATCCAGCTAGATCACCTACGACGCCGCCACCAAGCGCAATAATCGTCTCGCCGCGTTCGGCGTGATGCTCTATCAACCAATCGTATATCCCACTAAGTTGACTCTGCGATTTACTCACCTCACCAGCAGGAATAGTATACAGTTGAGGATCGAAGCCGAAATACGATAGTGATCCCATAACCATAGAGGCATAGAGATCGCGAATATTGCTATCGGTAATGAGAAAGACTCTGGGAGGCAAACCTAACGTTTTCAGATTTTGTCCAAGTCTACCCAGACCACCCCAATCGACTACAACATCATAGCCCTGGCCAACATTAATGCGCCGCACGAAAAAGAGGGGGGGTTCCCCGACAAGTTCTCCCGAGCTGATAAACATGGCTATGATTTCCTGGGCAACTCTTTCAGCAGACCTACCCTGGGTTGAACAGGTGAAATGCGCGTCTTCATACCACTTTGAGTGATCATTTAGCAGCTGGTGCAGAACGTTCAATGGATCAGAACCAGCCAGTAGTGGGCGAACTTCAGGTGCTTCCCCTTGTGCAAGACTGTTTGAGCGTTGTGAATTTAGCCGCTCAAGCGCGGTCTCTGGATCAACCAACAAGTAAACACACACACCGTTTGAGCGAATGAGAGAGCGATTTTCTGCCTTAATGACTACACCTGCACCGGTTGCGATGACGGCATTCCCCTCTGCTTGAGCAACCTGTGCAAGTATACGGCTCTCACACGAGCGAAAAAACTCTTCGCCATAACGTGCTAAAATAGCGGAGACACTCTCACCACACTCGCGTTCGATGAGTGCATCCAGATCAAAGAAAGGTTTGTTCAGTTTTTGAGCCAGGATACGACCGACTGTACTCTTCCCACTACCGGAGAGGCCAATTAAAAATATGTTGTGCATAGCAGTCATTCTACCATGCCCGAGGTACTTTGTAACCATCAAGAAATAAAGATAAGAGTCAAACTATCAATACAGTTCCTCAGCCCTGATGCTTGTACTCAGTGTAGTCAACAAGCTAAATTTCGATGCATCCACAGAAGTCAAGTTAGCTACTGGAGCCACTCCATTCCGGACATAGCCTTGTGAGCGATTATCGGCCACCTGGTACTGTGTGCCAAAGGAGAACACATATTGCTCCATCCGGCCCGTTTGGCGATTCAACACAAGGATATCATCGCCCGTTGAGCAATTGTGAGCAGCTAAGCAACGAGATCGATCCAGGAAAGAACCTACAAGTATCTGCCAACGATTATCCCAGGCAGGTACAGTAAACTGGTGTGTTGCCAGAAGAGTAGCATCGAAAGCAATAAACGTAGTTTGTATTGCCTGTGGGTCATAGAGCATTACATTCAACGTTGGCGTGCCAAAGTGACCGACATAGAGCGCCATATTTGTGCCCCAACCAGAAAAACTCTTCTGATCTGCTAACGATAGGTCACTCTTCAAGACCAGAATTTGTGCTTCACCGCTGCTGGGATTATACAATAATACCTGCGCACGGCCTGTCCCCACAAAATCTCCGCTATATACCTCCCAGTTTGCATCGATACTATGCACTGGCTTATAGTGTACGATATGCAAATTGGCATCAAAACTTAACAGGCGTGCCTCACCCAGCAGACGATCATAAAGAAAGAGTGCGTCCTGATTAGAGCTCACAAAGCTGCCGGCATAGACCTCCCACGAGTTATCAAGCAGCGTGTATTGTTGAAAATGGAGTATCTTAAAATTTTGATCGAAGTTGACCACAATCACATTGGTGCTAACCACCGTGGTGGTAGAGCCATTGAGCGAGGCATTGAGATCATTATCTATTGGAAGTCCTTGATTGGAACCAGAAAAATGAAGCAAGGATGTTTTTGTAACGCGTGTCTTTGAACCTGGCGTGGGTGTTGGACTATGCCCTGGCGTCGGACTGGGACTCGGTGCCGGACTGGGACTTGGTTTCGGTGTCGGGCTGGGGCTTGGTTTCGGTGTCGGACTGGGATTCGACGTCGGGCTTGGTTTCGACGTCGGGCTTGGTTTCGGCGTCGGACTGGAACTCGGCGTCGGGCTGGTCCTTGTACTAGGACTTGAGGTCGGAGATGTACCAGGTTTCGTTGTAGGGATTGGCGTTAGATTCGGCGGATTTGTTACCACCACGATTGGATTGGGATTTGGTGTGGGCGTTAAGCCCATGATTGGCACAGAGTTAACCAGCCGATTATACATAAAGATAGTGCTGCGATGGCCATCGAATTTGCCCACATACAATTCCCAACCGGGCCCCCAACCTTGCAGAGTCACATGTTTTTGAATCTTGAGCTGCGGGGTCAGGCTGATTAACTGCAATTTACCGGTGACACGATCATAGAGCAGGATTTCAGATCGTCCTGTGCCTGTGAAATCACCAATATGAATATCCAATGACTGCCCCCAGCCGTTAGCTGGAGTACTTGAATCGGCAAGGCTCACAGGCTGAGGAGAGAGTGCATTGTTCTCAGCCAAAATGTCATCGATAGCGGTATGTGGCAAATGCTGCTTTTCTAAGCGGAACTGTTCATCGGAGAGTCCGAGTACGCTCAGGCTGCCCTTTACACGATTATAGAGTAGCAGGTCGCTTACGCCAACGCCCGCGAAATCGGCGTTGAACTCCTGGTCTGTCGAGGTAGGAGTTAGACCTAATGATACTTGATTACTCGTTCCTGACGATAATGTACTATTAATTGCTGAACCATTAGATGTACTATTAAAAGAGTTCATTAAGAGCTTATTTGAGTTAGCAACTCCTGCGAGCATATTACCATTAATACCCGGCA
Organism: Chloroflexota bacterium; assembly: GCA_005881495.1. The sequence goes on along the minus strand of VBHI01000204.1, from coordinate 34,792 downwards.
GCTGTACAAAGAGATGTGAATCAATAGGCCTGGGGAAATAGATAAAACGCATATTATTATTCTGGAAAAGCGGTCCGTTGATGACAGAAACAGGATAGTCAATACCAACGTGCATTGGCGTGGAATCACCATAATTTTGATAGGTCACGTTGAAGGTACTGGCATCGGCACTCACGGCAGTGACAAAAGCAACATGACCAACCGCACTAAATGCCCAGACGCCATCTCCTATTGGGAACACAGCGATTGAGCCAACACGTGGAGTCTTCCCTAAAGGAAGGCCAGACCGTTCAGCGTCGGCGATCCAATCAGCGGCATTTCCCCAATTCTGTGGCAGGTCAATACCAAGGAGATGCCACATTTCCCAGGCCCACCAGACACAGTTACCCCCTTGTGGATATGGGCCCGGACAAAGCCCAAATGGGTCGCCGTCCGGTGAAAACGATATTTGGCGACAGCTCATGTCAACACTGGGACTTGTGTGATTCAGCGGTATGATCTCTGCATACACAGAATGACCAATGAGCGGCCCTATTTCGACTCCAATTAATACGAGGAGTAACAATACCCCCACAAACTTGGCGAGAAATCGCCTATTCATAAATACAAATAGGTACCTTCTACCGCTAAGGACTTGCCAGAAGGTTAAAGGATGCATCGAGATAACTCCCCCCCTAGTTATTCTATATTCTTCTCCTACTGCCGAGCCAGGATAGTAATATGTTGTTCAGTCCTTGCACCCCGCCAAAGTATAACATTGCCCCTGGATACATGCAAGGTCTTTGGCTTCGAAACCATCTTTTTTTCGATCAACAGTTGACCGGCCTAAACCCGGTGATATCCTACCTCTGTATTCTTTAATTGCGCAACAAAATGCTTGACAACTTTCAAGCACGATGCTATCATTGTTCGTGTTCAGGGGCAATTAGCTCAGGCGGCTAGAGCGCAGCGTTGACATCGCTGAGGTCACAGGTTCAAGTCCTGTATTGCCCACTACAAAAGGCCACTTCACTGGAAGTGGCCTTTTGTTTTGTGTCTATACTACTTTTTGAGGACCTGCAAGCCAATACCCTCATCTCGGGTGCGATGAACACCGGCAGTCTCTTGAATGCCGCCTTCAGGATAGACCAACTTTGCCTCGTGCTCAGGTAACAAGCTTGCTACTTCCTTCAGGACGGCATCAAGGAACTGGTCTTCGGGAACAGTTTTGACCACTTCCCCTTTGCGGAAGATTACGCCTCTTCCCTTGCCGCCAGCCAGCCCGACATCGGCGTCGCGCGATTCGCCCGGCCCATTGACGACGCAGCCCATGACAGCAACGTGTATGGGTGTCTGGACTTTGGAGAGGCGCTTTTCCACTTCATTGGCAACCTGGATGACGTCGATTTCGACTCGTCCACACGAGGGACAGGAAACAAAGGTGACACCTCGATTGCGCAGTTCAAGAGAGCGCAAAATCTCGTACGCTACCGGGATTTCCTCCTCTGGCTCTGCGCTTAGACTCACTCGTATGGTATCGCCGATGCCATCTGCGAGTAATAATCCCAGCCCAACAGAGGATTTTACTGACCCTGAGACCAGTGTTCCAGCCTCTGTAATACCAAGATGCAGAGGATAATCTGCATGTTGTGCGAAGCGACGATATGCCTCAACTGCGGTGAGTACTGTAGAGGATTTCAGCGAAACTTTGATCTCGTGGAAATCCATCTCTTCGCACCAGCTAATATATTCCAACGCCCTGGTGACCATACGTTCTGCAAGGTGCTCACGCGCTCTTCGGCGAGCCTCAGCCGGATCAGTGCGCTCCAATACGCCATCATCACGGAGGCGTACCTGGATGCGTTGCATCTGTCCACGTTGATCCAGTGCATCAATGGAACCGGAGTTGACGCCGATGCGCATTGCAATGCCGCGCTCTTTGCAGGCGGCCACAATCTGTTCAAGCGATTTACGACCGTTGATCAGGTTCCCTGGATTAATACGGACACAATCAATTCCCTGGCGTATGGCTTCCAAAGCCAACGAGTGCTTATAGTGAATATCAGCTACCAGCGGAATGTGGATACGCTTTTTGATCTCACCAATGGCGAGGGCATCCTCTTCTTCGGGCACGGCTACGCGCACTATCTCACAGCCAACCTCTTCCAGGCGATGAATTTGTGCCACTGTACTTTCTACATCGCGCGTGTATGTGGTAGTCATTGACTGGACTACAATGGGCGCCTCGCCACCAATAGCTACATTACCGACATGAATTTGCCGGGATTTCCGTCGCATAATTCGTTACTCCATTGATTTGCCTCTCTAAGGCAGTAAATTTTTCACATCGAAAAATGTGATCACGACCATCAGGGTGAGCAGCATGAGCATACCAGCAAAATTAATAAAGCCTTCGACTTCTGGTTTCAACCGCTTTCCGCCGCGTAACACTTCAATCAATACAAGGACGACGCGTCCGCCGTCCAGAGCGGGGAAAGGTAATATGTTTATTATTGCAAGGTTCAAGCTTAACACCGCTGTCAGGCTTAATAATGGCCACCAACCCTCACTTGGAACGCTCTGGGCGACTTCGCCTGTGATTCTCACTATACCGACAGGTCCTGCAAGTTGAAAGGGCAGAGAACCTGTAATCATCTGTCCAATAGCTTGGAGAAAGTCAGCAGTCGTTTGAAAGGTATATTGTACACCTCTGATGGGAGCCTGCCAGAGGGGGATACTATCAAAAACAACCTTGCTACTGGCCTCAATACCCATTGGTCCCTGGCCAGCAGGCGGATGCACGCGCACATTCACGGTAGTTGAGATGACTTCTGTCGCACCTGAGCGCTGGATCTGCATGATGACTGGTACAGCAGCATGATGATTCTTATCGGCCTGAATCTCCGCGTTAACAACGGCCTGAAGATCAGAGAAAAATTTGACGGGCTGATTATTGGCGGAGACGATGGTATCACCAGGACGTATGCCAGCAATTTCAGCGGGAGAGCCAGGAACCACTTTGCCGATCTGCGGGAGGAGTTTTGGCTCGCCAAAGCCAAAGGCAAAGGTGAACAAGACCATTGCCAACAGAACGTTCATGGTGACACCGGCAACGAGCACGATGAGTCGCTTGCCCGCCGATTTTGCGGCAAAGCTCTGAGGGTCGTAGTGACCATTCTCGTCGTTGATATCTCCATTTTCACCAGGCATACGTACGAACCCGCCGATGGGAATGAGATTGAGTGAATAAATGGTGTGATTTGAGACAGGGGCACCTGGCGTGCTTACACCGCCACTGGTGCCGCTAAAGGGAGTTTGTTTCAGAGAATCATAACTATCCTCTTCGCTCCGTATCCCTCCAAACCAGATCACTTCCCAACCTTTTCCATCGCGTTTCCGCAATCCCACAATGCGTGGTGGGAAGCCCACACCGAACTCTTCTACACGAATACCCGCCCACTTAGCCGTAATAAAGTGACCAAATTCATGCACAAGCACAAGTAACCCAAAGACGGGAATAGCCGCCAGCAAGTACCAGTTATTCATAACACTTCATATCCTTGATCATTTAGCGCGTATTTTGCTCCATATTTTTTCACGTGCTTTTCGGCGCGCCCAGGTAGTTGCCTCCAAAATCGTTGCGATATCTGGATGAGCAACAGATTGGTGCTCCTCCATAACAGCTTCTATCAGTTCTGCAATATCTGAAAAGCCGATTTTACCGTCGAGGAAAAGGGCGACAGCCTCTTCGTCTGCTCCCACAAGGACACTGGGATAGGTACCCCCGCGCCTGGCCGCATCCAGTGCCAGGCGAAAACAGGGGAAGCGGGTGACATCGAGTGCTTCAAAATTGAGCCGGGCCACGTCCGGCCAGCGCAATTCGCGCACAAGTCCCGTCCCCGCTGTATTCAGCCTTGCAGGATAGCTCAAGGCATCAAGAATAGGGAGGTGCATACTTGGCAGACTTGCCTGCATCTTTAATGAACCATCAACAAACTCAACCATTGAGTGAATGATGCTCTCCGGATGGACTACTACATCTATGCGTTCGTACGGAATATCAAAGAGCCAGTGGGCCTCAAGTACCTCCAGGCCTTTATTCATGAGCGTTGCAGAGTCTATGGTGATCTTTGGTCCCATACGCCAGGTGGGATGTGCTAGCGCCTGTTCAACTGTAACCGAATTGATCTGTTCAAGCGTGGCAAGACGGAACGGTCCGCCAGAAGCGGTGAGAAGTAAGCGGTTGACTTCGTTCGTTTGCTCACCACGGAGGCATTGCCAGATAGCGCTATGCTCGCTGTCCACCGGTAGAATGGAGACACCCGCACGCCTGGCTTCCTGCGTGACAAGGTGACCTGCCATAACCAGTGTCTCTTTATTCGCCAGAGCGATAGTTTTCCCGGTACGGATTGCGGCCAGCGTTGGCTCAAGTCCCACCAGCCCGGAGGTGGCAGCGACAACAATATCCGCTTCTGGATGCGTCGCTACCTCAAACAGTCCCTGCTCACCAATCACAACATTGGGCAAGGCCGTGCGCGCCGCTTCTTCTATTTCTGATGTACCGGCAAAACAGGCCACCAGTGAAGGACGAAACTCCTGCACCTGTTGCGCCAGCAGAGAAATATTGCTGCGCGCAGCCAGAGCTACAAGACGAAAATGTTCGGGGAAACTGCGCACTACATCCAGCGTCTGCTGGCCAATCGAACCAGTACTACCGAGTAATGCAATACGTCTAGGAATTTGAGCCATATATCTCTTCTATCTACAGGTACAAGTCGAATACAAGGTATATCACGAATGGTCAGAGAATAATTTCCAGAATATTCGTACCATCTCTAATGCATTTTATGTGGCATTACATACGCCTGATTAGTTTGGATGATAAGCCATTTCAGGTCTGACAAAAACGCTTACCCCTATTATACCACGGTTCAGTAGGTTACTGACCTGAGGTGTCCATTTCTGGTTGCAGATGAGGAGCATACTGCCGTCAACAGCATGCTCCTCATCTGCAACCATGAACTATTTTCCCACGAACTGAGAGAATACATAGACCACAATAACAACAAACAACAAACTGTCTATGCGATCAAGTAACCCGCCGTGACCGGGCATAATGGTGCCACTATCTTTGACGTTGGTCTGGCGTTTGATCAGGGACTCCGATAGATCACCAAGGATGGCTGCGACGCCAATTAAAATGCCCAGGACGATCGCCAGATACCAGGGAACGCCCAATGGAATGACTGTAATGAGCAATGCGGCGGCAATTGAGAGTACAAAGCCACCAATGGCGCCTTCCCATGTTTTAGCCGGGCTAATACGTGGGGCAAGTTTATGCCTGCCAAAATAGTGCCCAGTGAAAAAAGCGGCAGAGTCAAAACCCCAGACGCCCAGCAAAACGAGGAGTACCCACCATGCTCCCTGTGGTAAATAAAACCAGGTACCGCCCGGGCCGGGGATCGTTCCTGCCTGGCTACCACGCAATAAGAGAAAAAAACTCATGGGCCAGCCCAGATAAATAGAAAAGGACAGGGTAAGCGCCCAGTCAACCAGCGCACCTTCAAGTTTTTTACGGAAAAAGAGCCAGGGAAGAGAGACCAGCACGGCTGCTCCAAGGCCTATTTCCAGTAACAGGAGACGTTCTTCCTGAAACATAGCAGCGAAGAGGAAAAGCACGCTGAGTCCAACACTCACGACAATGAGCGGATGGTGCCCCGAATGGAGCATCATGTTATGAAGTTCAATGGTCCCTAATAAGACCACGAGTAACGTGGCAGCAAATCCTAACCAACCACCAAACCAGACAAAAACAAGCACAATGGGGATGGCAACGATGGCAGTAAGCCAACGTTGCCCAACAGAAATGCGCCATTGTCTGTTGGCCTTTTTTGGTGCACCGGGTTGTCTATCTTCTTCAGTTGTGCCTTGCACGCACTATTCTCCCTGTGCGACAGTGGTCGGAGAAACGGTGATGTGGCCAAAACGTCGTTGCCGTAGATGGTAGCTTTTTATAGCTTCACGTAAATCTTCTCGCCCAAAATCAGGCCACAGGGTTGGTACCGCATAGTACTCACTGTAGGCCGATTGCCATAGCAGGAAGTTGCTGACACGCATTTCCCCTGCTGTGCGAATAACCATATCCGGGTCTGGCAGATCGCGTGTATACAGGTAGGAACTGATCAGTTCTTCAGTTATGGTATCCGGGTTACGTCCATCAGCGATAATCTGACGAATGGCATCTACCAGTTCAGCGCGTCCACCATAATTAAAACAAACGTTAAGGCCGATGCGGGTATTGTTGCGAGTCAGCTCAACGGAGTCCCGTACAGCTTTTTGAATATCAAGAGAGAGGTCCTGTAAACGTCCAAGATGGCGCAGGCGCACCCCGTCGCGGTGCAATTTCTCCAAATCCGAGCGGATTGTCTCCCAGAAGAGACGCATAAGGCCGTCAACTTCTGCACGTGGCCGTCCCCAGTTCTCGGTTGAAAAGGCATACACACTTAGCATTTCAATGTTTTCATCGGCAGCACACTCCACGACACGGCGTAACGCGCCCACCCCGGCTTTATGGCCAGCCAGGCGGGGTAAGTGCCGTTTGGTCGCCCAGCGGCCATTACCATCCATGATAATGGCAAGGTGACGCAATGGGCGTGGTGTTTGCCCTGATGTCGGCATCGTCTTTGCCATAGTCTGCGACTGCACATCTCTTTTCCCCTGTGAAGAGGAGAAGAGGTCTTGAATCCTGGTCAAATTTAGACCTCCAGAATCTCCAGTTCCTTGGATTTCCCGACCTTATCCATCTCATCGATGTAACGATCGGTAAGCTTTTGCAGCCGTTCGGAGCTGCGTTTAAGCTCATCCTCGGAAATTTCCTTCTTTTTTTCACGATCACGTAACTTGTCTTGCGCGTCCCGGCGAACGTTGCGAATTGCGACTTTATGCTCATCTAACTTCTTATGGAGAGTTTTCACCATCTCGCGGCGGCGTTCCTCGTTCAAGGGAGGAATATTGAGGCGAATAACCTGTCCATCGTTATTTGGGTTAATACCAAGGTCAGATTTCTGAATAGCCTTTTCAATATCGGTTAACAGTTTCCACTCATACGGCTGAATTACAATCAGACGCGCTTCTGGAACAGAAATCTGAGAAACCTGGTTGATCGGCGTTGGCGCCCCGTAGTAATCGATTTGGATTCGCTCCACTAAGGATGCACTGGCTCGACCAGTGCGAATAGAGGACAAATCCTGTCGCAGGGCCTCCACTGCCTTTTGCATACGTCTTTCTGCATCCTCGAAAATATCTGCTGCCATTACAATGCTCCCTTGTAGGGACACTCTTCACAAGTGCCCGGCCAGTAATCCGAGCGACGCTAAGGCCGCTCCTACCGTACGTCCCAGAGAGGCTCCTCCATATCATGGACAAGAGAACCCCGCTTTTCACCACGCAAAATGGCTTCCAAAGCACCTTCCTGGTTGAGATTAAAAACCACAATAGGGAGGTGATTATCTTTGCATAGTGAAAGAGCGGTACTATCCATAACTTTCAGCCCCATATTCAGAGCCCGCATATAGCTCAATTCCTCGAACTTGCGAGCTTTCGGGTTACGCATGGGATCATCGTCATAGACGCCATCCACTTTCGTTGCTTTCAGTAAAACCTGAGCATTCAGTTCGACTCCACGCAGAGCCGCAGCAGTATCAGTGGTAAAAAATGGGTTGCCGCTACCCGCGGCCAGAATTACTACACGCCCCAGTTCCAGGTGACGCACAGCACGCCGGCGAATAAACGGCTCTGCCACTGGCGGCATTTCGATAGCTGTCTGAACTCTCGTGACCATGCCCAACTTTTCCATTGCATCCTGCATTGCCAGCGAGTTCATTACGGTCGCCAGCATACCCATGTAATCGGCAGTAGCGCGATCAATACCTGTCGCAGCGGCGTCCGCACCTCGCCAGATATTACCGCCACCAATTACAAGTGCGACCTCTACACCCAGGTCATGCACACGCTTGATTTCGGTCGCGATGCGGCGAACTGTCTCGGCATCTATACCAAAACCAACGTTTTGCGAGCATAAGGCCTCGCCACTCAATTTGAGCAGGATACGATGATAGGTAAGGGATGAAGTCTCTTGAGACATTGTTTCTTGTACTCCCATGCGACACAGCTTTTCGGGTACGCCTTTGAGGTCCAGCGGACCTCGACGGAAGTCGCAGGACTTCCGTCTTCGCTCCCTACTTACCCAGTTCAAAGCGACTGAAGCGCCGCAGGACTATATTCTCGCCAGTTTCAGCAATCACCCTACGTACAAGGTCACCGACGACGACTGTATCATCTTTGACCCAGGGTTGCATCATCAATACCTGCTCACCCAGGTTCTTTTTCAGTTTTTTGTGAATGACCTCCTCTTGCTTCTCTACGGGAACTCGCTCCATAGAAGGGTCCTCCGCAATTTCCCTTCTGGCCTGTTCAATGACCTCAGGCGGAACATTTTCATAATTGATGTACCCGGGGACAGGATGCGCCCCAGCAATTTGCAGCGCCAACTCGCTCGCAAGTTTGCGGAAGGCTTCGCTGCGTGCCACAAAGTCTGTGCTGCAATTCAGCTCCAGCAATACGCCTACGCTGTGGTTGTGGTGGATATAGGAAAAGATACCGCCCTGTTTCGTTTCACGATCAGCCACTTGCATCTTTTCTGCTTTCCTATCACGCTTCGCATCAATGATCTTGAGCGCCTCATCCCAGTTCGCAGCGTCGTTCAAAGCGTTTTTACAATCAGCAAATGTTGCGCCAGTTTCCTCACGCAACTTTTTTACATCTGCCGCCACGTAGTTCATAACGTTTCTTCATCTCCTCAGTCTTACTTTTGTATTCTACTCAGATGGTAGTTAGAAGTACAGTTACCTCTGTCCATTTTTTGGGGTTCCGAGTGCTTGACAAGTATACATTATTCTGCATGTATTACTCCAAGCCCGATTCCAGCCGAAGGCGATATGCCACGTACACTAAGAAGCGGGAGGCAGGAGGACCGGCGTGAAATTCCTCTTCACCGGATCCACCCCTGACCTCCCGCCAGTAAAATTCTTTTTTTAGAATGCCTCTTCTGCAACGAGTTCAGTTTCAGCAGGTGGAGAGGTCTCAGCTTTTGCGGCCTCAATTGGCAATGCAGGTGGAGCCGCTGAAAGTTCAGCTTCACTCACTTCAGGTGCAAGCGTCTCTGACGACTTGCTTGCAATTTCTTGCGGTTCGCTATCCTTCTGGCGGGCCTCCAGTTCACGACGTCCCTCAACGACTGCATCGGCGATCTTAGCACAGAGCAAACGAACGGCGCGAATAGCGTCGTCATTAGCGGGAATAGGATAATCCATCTCATCGGGATCGCAGTTCGTGTCAGCAAGAGCAATGATGGGGATTTCCAGGCGACGAGCCTCTAAAACTGCCGTGCGCTCTTTGCGTGTATCAACGATAAAGAGTGCACTCGGCAGGCGTCGCATATCCTTGATACCGCCAAGGATGCGCTCCAGCCGATTCATATCGTCCTGCAAACGCTGTACTTCTTTTTTAGGTAATCGCTCGAAATCACCGCGCTCTTTGCGAGCCTCCAGGTCACGCAGATATTTGATACGTGATTGAATCGTCTGGAAGTTGGTGAGCATTCCACCAAGCCAGCGCTGATTCACATAGTACATTCCGCAGCGACTGGCTTCTTCCGCTACAGCTTCCTGTGCTTGCTTCTTGGTGCCAACAAAGAGGATAGTTTCGCCGTTGGCCGCAAGTTGTTCGACAAATTTGTAGGCGTCATTGAGGCGCGTAACCGTCTGTTGCAAGTCGATGATATGGATGCCATTGCGATCCATAAAAATGAAGGGCTGCATTTTGGGGTTCCAGCGGCGGGTCTGATGTCCGAAGTGTACGCCCGCTTCCAGAAGCTGCTTCATTGAGATAATATTTGCCAAAAATGGATCCTCCCTTATTGATCCTCCGCTCTCTTCTCCATCAACGCAAATTGCTGTATCCTCACAATTTGTAGTATCCTTAAGACAAAACCAAAGGGCACCAGGGTTTCCGCTGTTCAGAGAGCGTGTGTACTTAGCATGTGATTACTATAAATCACACATATGCGGGAGATTCTTGCCTCCCGCTAACTCAGTAGTATAGCATATAGCGTGCCAATAAGCAAGAAAATTTTGAAGATGTGAAGCACACACACCTGGTTTATGACGATGGAAATACAGTGATGTCAGTGATTATTGAGGCACAACAGGTAAAGAAAATCTATCGCATGGGACAACAGCGCGTAGAAGCGCTAAATGGAATTGATATGGCAGTTGAAGCGGGTGAGATGGTGGCTATTATGGGGCCGAGCGGCTGCGGCAAAACGACGTTGTTGAACTGCCTTTCGGGTTTGGATACCATTGACGAGGGTACCATTTTTATCCAGGGGGACAACCTGCGTGAGTTAAGCGATAACGAACGTACTGCCTACCGCGCAAGACACATGGGCTTTATCTTTCAGGACTTCAACCTCCTGCCTGTCCTTTCTGCCGTGGAAAACGTAGAACTTCCGCTGCTGATCTCTCGGGTGCCGGGCAGCAAGGCACGCAAACGCGCCCTGGAGATGTTAAAGCGAGTAGGACTGGCCGACCGAGCCAGGCATCGTCCAGCCGAACTTTCAGGGGGACAGCGACAGCGAGTGACAATTGCGCGCGCCTTGACGAACGACCCTGCTATTGTGTGGGCAGACGAGCCGACGGGAAATCTCGATAGCGAAAACGCGCAGGAGATATTAGATCTGCTCTGCCGGCTCAACCGCGAGAACGGGCAGACGTTCGTGCTTGTCACTCACGCGTTGGAGGTGGGGAAACTGGCGAACCGCATTATTACCATGCGCGATGGACAGATTGTATCAAGCGACAAATAACGAAACGGGAGAAGGCGCGAGGTTTTGCAGCGCCTCCTCCTAAACAGCTGATTACTTGACAGCTTGTCACTGGGCCAGTTCATATCCTTTAGATTCGGTACGGACCATGTTGCGAACGACATCCTTGAGGTGTGACGACGAGAGACCGTACAGTTCTTTAAGGATCGAAGGGGCGCCATGCTCAATCGGTTTATCGGGACAACCGATAACCCTTACATCAATGTCATGTATGCCTTTGCTTTCTAAAAGCTCCAACACGGCACTGCCAAAGCCACCGGTAACAACATGATCTTCTATAGTCACCAGTCGGCGCGTTCCTTGCGCCAGACGAATGATCATTTCCGCGTCAAGCGGCTTGGCCCAACGGGCATTGACGACCGCCACAGCAATACCCTCTTCCGCCAGTTCCTTTGCTGCCAGCTCCGCCTGGGCAACAGTTGATCCATAGGCAAGAATGGCACATTCCTGCTGCTCAGCCTGTTCAAGGGTAGAAGGGCTCAACAGTTCTGCTTTGCCAATCTCCAGTGCATGAAGCTCTGAGTCGAGAGCAACACCGACGCCCTTTCCCCGTGGATAGCGCAGACTGACAGGCCCATCCATGTAGATGGCAGTGTAGAGCATATGGCGCAGTTCATTTTCGTCTTTGGGAGCCATAACCTTCATATTTGGGATCAAGCGCATATATCCTATGTCGAATGCCCCATGTTGAGTAGGCCCATCTTCGCCAACAATACCTGCTCGATCCATGGCAAATACAACATGTAAATTTTGCATACAGACATCATGAATTATCTGGTCGTAGGCTCGCTGCATGAACGTCGAATAGATGGCAACAACAGGGCGCATATTGGCTACTGCTAGCCCAGCAGCAAAGGTGACAGCATGCTGTTCCGCGATCCCAACATCGAAATACCTTTCTGGGAAGCGCTGGTGCATCTTTTTAAGACCTGTACCCTCCGCCATCGCCGCAGTTATACCAACAATTGACATATCCTTCTCCGCCAATTCCACTAATGTATTGGCAAAAATCTCGGTGTAGGTTGGTGGATCAGCGGCGTTTTTCTTGATGGTACCTGTAGTAACATCATATGCGCCAGGACCATGCCACTTTGTCGAGTCTTTTTCTGCAAACTCCCAGCCTTTACCCTTCTTTGTGATGACCTGAACCATTACAGGTCCTTCAATCTGTTTGATATTCTCAAAAACATCCAGCATGAGTGGCAGATCATGCCCATCAAACGGGCCAAAAAACTTGAATCCAAGTTCTTCAAAAATCATGCCGCTCTTGCTATGTAAAACGATATTTTTGAGGCTTATCTCGGCTCGCCCGGCAGCTTCCCTGGCTTTGTCCCCTAGCACCGGAAGTTTCTCAATTGATCCCTTGGCCATATCACGCATGCGTTGGTAACTCTTGAGAGTCTGTACATGACGAAGTTTACCAAGATAATGATGGAGAGCACCAACGTTATCGGAGATCGATTTTTCATTGTCGTTTAGAACAACGATGAGGTTTTTCTTCAAACTGCCGGCATTATTGATCGCCTCCAGGGCCATGCCTCCGGTCAAGGCGCCATCACCAATGATGGCAACCACTTTGAAATGCTCCCCCTGAAGGTCACGTGCCACTGCTAAACCGAGGGCAGCTGAGATGGATGTGCTGGCGTGGCTGGCACCAAAAACGTCATAAGAGCTTTCTTCGCGACGGAGATAGCCTGAGAGGCCACCGAACTGGCGAATAGTATGAAAACGATCACGACGACCTGTCAAAAGTTTATGTACATATGCCTGATGTCCAATATCCCACACGAGCAAATCTTTTGGGGTATCGAAGACATAGTGCAGTGCCATTGTTAATTCAACGACGCCCAGGTTGGGGGCCAAATGACCACCCTTCACTGAAACTTTTTCAATAATTTCGTGCCGGATTTCTTCTGCCAACTGCTCCATTTGCGCAGTTGTCAAGGTACGCAACTGTTGTGGGCTATCAATGCTGTCGAGTATTCTCGTCAACGGTTTCCTCCAATACTACATCTCGGTTCCCTACTATGCCCGGAAAGACACCAGGCGACCAGTGGAAACCAATCAATACTATCATAAGTATACAATTATGACGCTGAAAAAAATGATAAAGGGCCTGAATAATAACTCACATCGTATTATACGGACATTTGTGTAGCATCGCAAACATCTCAAACTAAAATTCATGCACATGAGGGCTTGACACCCTCTCAACCTTCTTTACAGGCCGAACTACATGATAAATTTCCTTCTTGACAGTTTTAAGCATTCTTTCTATTATGATGATGTAGATACCATGCTCAAATCAGGCAGGTATCCCAGGCTGAAATAGATGAACGTTTTTAATGTGTAGAAAAAGCACGATCACAGGAGGTCCAGGCCTGTGTATTGTGGCTGGGTATGCCCAGGAGCAGTGGCATACATAACGAAAGGAGGAACGGTGCCTCCCTGTCCGAATACGAGATAAAGACGTCTGGGGAGTAGTTGAAGCCACATTTCAACTATAGTGCGCCGTGGAGTTGGTCAATGACAAGAAAAGAGAGCGAGAAAGAATCAGAGCGAACTCATTACTATTCCCAGTTTTGGCTTGATGTGGCCGCGGGGCGCAAGATAATAGGTGCGCCCAAGGCAAATGACGAATTAGACACGTATGAACAAGAGTTGGAGCCTGCAATACTGCGTAAGCCTGGGCGCAATAGCAGTGCAGCTATCTCTCACGATTACGAAGAAACCATTGCACACCCTGAGGTCGAGCCTGAATTCGATGCCGACGAGTACGCAGAACCTGAATTCGATGATTTGGACCTGGAAAATGAAGTAGAGGATGAGGAAATTCCGAATATTGTTGTGGATGAGGCTGAAATCCCTGAAATGGATTTTGCTTCCAGCGAAGAGCTTTTAGAAGATGAAGTTCCTTTAGAAGACGTTGAAGTAGAAGACGTTGAAGAAGAGGATTTCCTTGAAGAGCTGGACGAGGAGGAGGAGGAGGATGACTTGAACTGGAATGCCGGACGAGGAAAGAAGAAACCTAAACCCAGAGGAGTATCGGCCAAGATACCTCCCAAGAAGACGGGTAAGCGCGAACCGCGACGCGGTTTTTAAGCACAAAAGAGCAGGTTCTTCAACAGCAGTCATGACTGCTGTTGAAGAACCTGCTCTTCATTAAAGCCTGCAGGGGGATTACGGGTAGATACCGCGAACCTGAGTTGCTTCTGCTACACGAGAGATAGCTAACATGCTGGCCGCGAGGCGCATGTTACAGGCATACTGATCGGCCTTCTCGGCTACAGCAGCAAAAGCGCGGTTCATGATTACTTCGAGCTTCTGTGTAATCTCTTCAACGCTCCAGAAGAAGCTTTGAAGATCTTGTACCCACTCAAAGTAACTGACGGTGACACCGCCAGCATTCGCCAGGATATCAGGGATAACTACCACGTTCTTCCTCAAGAGGATGTCGTCCGCTTCAGGAGTGGTTGGACCATTGGCGGCTTCGGCAACGATACGAGCAAGGACTCGGTCAGCATTAGCCGCAGTGATTACCCCTTCAGTCGCCGCAGGGATAAGTATGTCGCAAGGAACTTCTAGCACTTCGTGCGCACCTATCATCTGGGCGCGAGGGAAGCCTACAACACTACCCCGTTCCTGCTTGTGGCGCAGGACAGAAGATGGATCAAGGCCAGACTCGTTATAGATACCACCACCAGTATCGCTCACGGCTACAATTTTGCATCCCTCGTTATGGAAAAGCCGAGCGGCGATGGAGCCAGCATTACCAAAGCCCTGGATACTGACATGTGCTCCCTGCAAGGGCATTCCGATGCGCCTGGCGGCCTGGCGGGTAACGAATAATACACCTGTAGCGGTAGCATCATTGCGTCCTTCACTCCCTCCAATGGAAAGCGGCTTGCCAGTCACCACAGCGGGACTGGAGAAACCCTCATGCATGGAGTAGGTATCCATGATCCAGGCCATCACTTGAGAGTTTGTATTGACGTCAGGAGCAGGGATATCGCTACGGGGCCCAATAATAATAGATATCTCAGTTGCATAGCGGCGAGTCAGGCGCTCCAACTCCGCCGGGCTCATTGTTTTGGGATCGCAGATGACGCCACCTTTGGCGCCGCCAAAGGGGATGCCAACGACGGCAGTTTTCCAGGACATCCACATTGCCAATGCCTTGACCTCATCGAGTGTCACATCTGGACCGTAACGGATACCACCCTTTGCTGGGCCGCGATTGACGTTGTGTTGAACACGATAGCCGGTAAATGTTTTGATACGGCCGTTGTCTAAACGGACTGGGAAATTGACAGTAAGTTCCCGTTTGGGCTCTCGCAGTATTTCCCGCATATCCTCTGAGAGGTTAAGCTTGTCAGCGGCTAACTCAAACTGCTGAACTGCCATGTGGAAGGGATTTAGTATAGTCTTCATTGACTAAAAAGCCTCCTTACTTTTCTGTTATCAAGTGTAAAAGAACACCTATTTATATTGTAGCACTACATGGTGTAAACGAACACACAGTATGAAAGACGTCTTTATGTGGAGCGCGGCGCCAACGGATAGATCGGCACGACTACGGTGCAGCCCAGCTTGTCAATGAGACGACCGAAGAACGTCCAGTGTATCGATTGGATCTGGTACACATAAGCACCGCTATGAAGGTAGATGATGTAGCGGCAACTGCTTCTACCCTTAGAACTCAACGTGTAGCACGGAGGTCATCCGCGAACCTCCATGTGTTCTAGAGTGAACTTCTTGCTCAACGAAGCGGGAGGTTGCCATTTTTCAGGCTGTTGGAGCCTTGTCTAATTGTGCTTTCAAGAGTTTTTGTACGATTTCGGCCTTTGCCTGGCCGCGCGTTTGTTTCATGACCTGGCCTACCAGAAATTGCAAGGCGTTGGTCTTACCAGCACGGTAGTCATTAACAGACTTGGGATTATTCGTTATAACCCCCTCTATTATCCGATTGAGCTCACCCTGATCGCTGATTGGCGGCTTCAGGCCTCTCTTTTCGACAATTGCTTCTGGCGAAATGCCCGTAGCAAAGGCTTCGTCCAACACCTCTTTGGCTTGTGTCCCATTGATGCGCTCTTTGTCGAGCAGATCAAGCAAACTTACCAGGGCAGCGGGTGTAAGGGGACAGGATTGTATTGAAATGGCGTTTGCCTTCAGCAAGCGGACGACCTCACTCAGCAGCCAGTTGCTGGCAACTTTAGCGCGTGCCTTTCTGTCGTTCACGTGCGAAGCTGCCATAACCTGCTCAAAGTAATCGCCGAGAGCTTTTTCTTCTGTCAATACATTGGCATCTTGCGCCGAAAGGCCAAATTCAGACTGGTACCGAATTCGGCGAGCATCCGGTAATTCCGGCAGTTTTGCTCGCAACTCTTCAACCCAGGTTCTACTGATCAAAAGCGGAGGCAGGTCTGGCTCCGGAAAGTAGCGATAGTCATGCGCCTGCTCTTTGCTGCGCTGTGACACAGTGATGCCCTTCGTTTCTACCCAACCGCGCGTCTCTTGATGAATGGTCTCGCCGGCACGCGCCATGGCTATTTGCCGCTGCACCTCGTATTCTAACGCACGCTCCACAGAACGGAAACTATTCATGTTTTTGATCTCGGTCTTAACGCCAAGCTTTTGCTCTCCTCGCGGACGAATAGAGATGTTGGCATCACAACGAAGGCTTCCCTCTTCCATACGTCCTGAAGATACACCTAGGTAAACCAATATCTCGCGTAATTTCTGCATATAGAGCCGAGCCTCTTCGGGGGAACGCATATCTGGCTCGCTGACAATCTCCATAAGCGGCGTACCGGAGCGATTGACGTCGATGAGGCTATAGCCATCGTGGTGGAGGAGACGGGCGGTATCTTCTTCCAGGTGAACACGAGTGATACCGATCTTGCGCGTCTGACCATGGTGTTCAATGGTCAGATATCCATTCTTGCTGAGCGGTATGTCGTATTGTGAGATTTGATAGCCCTTCATCAAATCAGGATAAGGATAATTCTTGCGGTCGAACTTTGAGTACTCTGGAATAGTACAGTTAAGGGCAAGGGCTGTCATGATGGTATAGTCGATAGCTTGCCGATTAATGATTGGCAGTACACCAGGCATGCCCATACAAACAGGGCAGACGTGAGTATTCGGCGCATCGTTCGCGTAGTTTGTGCTGCACGAACAGAACATTTTACTTTTTGTCAGAAGTTGTGAGTGCACTTCCAGACCTATAACTACTTCGTAATCCGTTTCAATGGAGTTTTTTTGAGTTCCTACCGTCATTCTGCTTCCCTCGCCTTAATTTTTCTCTCTTTTACATAGATGTCTCTACGCTCTTTCCACCTAAGTCTAGACCTTTCTGCCTTTTTCGTCAATGGGTAGTTTGACCGCAGCACAGCAAATTGACATTTTTACAAAATACGGTATACTGTTCCGTAGCAAGGAGCGGCTACTCGTTCCCGAAGCAACGAAAGACTCACAAACACATTGAAGTGGCGCGTACGAGCGGGCAGGAGAGCAACTACATATGTCGCTAATCAACATGGCCAAACGAGAAATCAACTGTAAGATCGTCTATTACGGCATCGGTTTATGCGGAAAAACCACGAACTTGCATTACATACACCAGGCGGTCAATCCGCAAGATGTCGGTGATATGGTCTCTATCGATACAGAGACGGAGCGTACTTTATACTTCGACCTGCTCCCGCTTGAACTCGGTAAGGTGCATGGCTTCAACATTCGTTTTCAACTTTACACCGTCCCTGGCCAGGTACTCTACCAGCAGACACGTATCTCCGTCCTGAAAGGGGCCGATTGTGTAATATTCGTGTCTGACTCTCAGGCCAGTAAATTGCAAGAGAATATTGAAAGTTGGAACGAGTTGCAAGAGCAACTACGACGTATGAACAAAGATATTGCGGATTTTCCCCTGGTTATGCAATGGAACAAGCGCGACCTGCATGAAATACTGCCGGTGTCAGTATTAGAGCAGTATCTCAATCCGTACCACGTGCCAAGCTTTGAGGCAGTAGCCGTTACAGGACAAGGTGTTATCGAGAGCTTACGTATGGGTATCAATTCCACGTTACGCCGATTGGAACGCATTTAGTTTATCATAACACGTGAGATGGCATTCACCATGCCTCCAGCTCCATGTTACTCCAGTGGATCCAGCCCATTGTTCCTTTCGGGCATTCCTATTGGATATTTTTTCACTAACAAAGAACAAAGAAGGAGGAGCGGCGCTTCCTCCCCATGCGTCAAGGCAGGGGTCTCTGCACCGCAATACTTGATTAGATGGAAACAATACGTGTCATTATTGTAGAGGAACAACCCTTATTTCGTCAGGGCATTCGTGCCACTCTTGAACAAATGGGGGATTGTGTCATTGTTGGTGATTCTACTAATCCGGATGAGATACTGGAAATAGCGCGCACAGAAAATCCCGACGTGGTACTGCTCGATACGAGCCTTAACACCGGCGATCCATTAGAAATTGCGCGCCAGATGCGCCATATTACGACACGATTGGCGATCATCATGTTGACCCCTTCAGAAGACGAGGAACGTCTATTTCAGTCCATTAAAGTTGGCGCGTCCGCATATTATACACGGAATATCACAATAGAAGAGCTTACAGAAGCGGTACGGAAGGTCAGTGTCGGCGAATATCTGATCAACGATGATGTCCTCGCTAAACCACAGCTTGCCAGTCGAGTATTGAAATCGTTCCGTGAACTGGCCGTTGAAGAAGAAACTTCTCCAGCAAAAGATCTCTATTCGCCGCTCTCAGGTCGGGAAGTAGAAATACTGGATTATATTGCACGGGGGAATAGCAATAAGGAGATCGCGAAGTCGCTAAAAATCAGCGATCAGACGGTAAAAAACCATATTACATCTATCCTCAAAAAGCTATCGGTGAATGACCGAACAGCCGCTGTGGTGCATGCATTGAGGCATGGGTGGATTAAGATGGAAGAAAACTGACCTCTAGCACCTTTCACACGCGAGCAGGCGAGCAATTAACGACCATCGCTGCAAACTCTCTGAACGTGCGTTCTTGTGGTGAATCGTTCGGGAATGTTTCTGCCATCATTTAGACATGTACCAGGGCAACTTATGTGACACATTCCTCTATTCCAGGTCTACACCTGTACTGCCAGGAGTTCTTTCCCACTATTCGCATCCAGGAAAACATAGAGATCATAGGATGAATGGGGCAATGGGGCCGGGTCAACCGCTGGGTCGGCAGGTTCTAGTGGGATACCTCGATAATGTACCATCCAGGTTGGCACGTTGTGAAAATCAGCATGTGTAGCAGGCGTCCCTTTGTCAGGGTAATTCAGCAGCACATATTGCGCGCTTGCCATTTTCGCTTTGCTCGCAGCATTCGGTTCAAGCTGGCCTGCGATCAGTAATGCCTGTTGTTGACTCAGTCCGGGCGTCTTATCGGGATGGCCCAGCGTAATCCCTTCAGCGACCAGGGGTGTAATTTGTAACTCCGGTGAATTGGGAGGCGCCACGTTTATGGTTGGGGGCGCTGGTATGGCGGGCCCAGCGAACTGGTGCAGCAAGAGCCAGGCCAACCATACACCAGCTAAAGCAAGCAGTATAGCTCCTACAGCGCCGCTCATTACACGCAAGCGTCGGGTTGTGGATTCTTTTTCACGACGCAGGGATGCTTGTGATTGTTTCCTTGCCATGAACCGCCTCTCTGCACTGGGAATGCCCCACTACTGTGGTTCCATCAGGTGGTGCAGCCAGTCCAGTATAAAACAAAGTTGCAGCAAAGGCAATCTATAGTAGCAATCAAATTTGACCTCAGTTTGCACAAAGGTTATACTGATGCATAGCGCTAAAAGAAAGGATACCTAACCCTGTGAAAGTTTATGGCCGCATGACGGTTTTCCCAATCATGCCTGCTCGTATCAATCGATTGTATGAACTTGCTTATAATTTGTGGTGGAGCTGGCATCCCGAGGCACGCGCCCTGTATAGTACACTTGATCCCGATCTGTGGGAAGAAGTTGGACATAATCCTGTACGTTTTCTAAGCGAGGTGCGACCAGAGAGTCTCGAAGTAGCGGCAAATCGAGCCGATTACCTGGAACGTTACGATACGATTCTCAGCAACTTCGATGCCTATATGCATCCTCCAAAACAGAAGACATGGTTCTCACAGAACTACCCAGAACTGGGCGAGCGGACTATCGCCTATTTTTCTGCCGAGTTTGGATTGCACGAAGCGATACCTATTTATTCTGGTGGCCTTGGAATACTCTCGGGTGACCACTGCAAGGAGGCTAGCGATCTTGACTTGCCTTTTGTTGGTATAGGATTTCTCTACCCACAGGGCTACTTCCACCAGCGCATCACCCGTGAAGGTGTGCAAGAAGCTTCATACGATAAACTGCGTTTTTGGGAGGCGCCAGCGACTCCCGCCTGCGATGCCAATGGCAACGAGGTGATGATTACAGTTGAGTTACCCGGACGGAACATTCATGCAAAAGTATGGAAGTTGCAGGTAGGGCGCATTCCCCTATACCTGATGGACACAGACGTAGCGCCCAATGCACCTCACGACCGCGAGCTTTCAGCCCGTCTCTATGGCGGAGACCGCGAGATGCGCATCTCCCAGGAGTTTGTGCTGGGTATTGGTGGCGTACGGGCATTACGCGCCCTCGGTATTTCCCCCGCGGCCTGGCATATCAACGAGGGTCACGCGGCATTCCTGAACCTGGAACGCTGCCGGGAACTGGTTGCCTCAGGCCTCAGCTTCAACCAGGCACGAGAGGCTGTTGCTGCCAATTCGCTGTTTACAACGCATACCCCTGTGCCGGCAGGCAACGATACGTTTAGCTATGACCTGGTCGACAAGTACTTTGGCTCTTACTGGGGCAAGCTGGGGTTGACGCGAGACCAGTTTATGGAGGTAGCACGGGAGGATCACGGCTGGGGGTCAAGCTATGGCATGACGGTACTGGCACTACACCTGACTGGACAACACAATGGAGTGAGCGCACTCCACGGTACCGTCTCGCGCAAAATGTGGCAGTTCTTATGGCCAGGCATCGATGCTGAAGAAGTACCTATCGACTACGTCACCAATGGAGTACATACTCCTTCGTGGATTGCACCAGAGATGGATGCGCTTTTCAAACGCTATCTTGGTGAGGATTGGCAAGAGCATGTAGATGAAGCAGGTTTCTGGAACCGCATCAACAATATTCCTGACGAAGAGCTGTGGAAAGCCCATGTACAGCGAAAGGATGCGTTGATTGATTTCTCTCGCCGCCATCTGAAACAGCAACACCTGCGCCTGGGCGAAGGAGCTGTGCAGATCGCAGAATTTGAGCACATGCTGGATACTGATGCCCTTGTTATTGGCTTTGCTCGTCGCTTCGCGACCTATAAACGCGCAACGCTCATATTCCGTGATCCTGATCGCTTGCACCGTATCCTGCACAATGAGGAAAAGCCCGTTCAAATCATTTTTGCTGGCAAAGCTCACCCCGCCGACGAGCCAGGTAAAGGACTGATCGAACAGGTGTACCGGCTCTCAAGAAGCGATGCCTTCCGCGGAAAGGTCATTTTCCTGGAAAACTACGATATCGACATGGCCCGTTACCTGGTCTCCGGAACCGACGTCTGGCTCAATAATCCTACCCGGCCACACGAAGCCAGCGGCACCAGCGGACAGAAGGCGGCTCTCAATGGACAGCCGAATTGCAGTATCCTCGACGGCTGGTGGGCAGAGGGCTATGACGGTGAGAACGGCTGGGCCATCGGTGAAGAGCGAGAATACCACGATGCTGATGTGCAAGCTGAGGCAGACAGCCTTTCGCTCTATCAGTTACTTGAGGAAGAAATCGTCCCAACCTATTATGACCGCGGCCCTGATGGCATACCTCACCGCTGGATCGCGATAATGAAGGAAGCCATTCGCACCTGCGCTCCCCAATTTAGTATGAAACGTATGATAAAGGAATACACGACGCGTTTCTACGTCCCTGAAATACTGCTTGGGATGCAGATTGAGCAGCACAAGTACGATAAGGCACGCGTGCTAGCTGAGTGGAAAGAGAAGATCAAAGCAGGCTGGGCAGGTTTAGAGCTGTATGTGGATGGTCGACGCGATGGGCAACTCAGCCTGGGAGAGGATATCGATGTACATGCCTGGGTACGCGCGAATACGCTCAGTCCGGAAGATCTGAGCGTAGAACTGGTCTATGGTCAAGCGAACGACAACGTGGTTCTTCCAAAACATGCCCTGCCGATGGAGTACATCACGAGAGAGCAGGATGGTTCGTACCGCTATGAGATCCGTTTGAAGCCAGACGAAAGTGGCAGTATTGGCTATGGTGTACGGGTGCTGCCAAGCCATCCAGCTCTGGGGGGGAAGTATGATATGGGGTTGATTCGGTGGGGGTGATGGTTTTTTCAGCAGATGCAGAAGAGCATAGTGGCGCAGGTTCGTATACCCATGCTCTTCTGTGTCATTAGGTCATGCCGCTGTGGTGATGCTCTGATTTCGGTAACGCGAATGGGCTTCTGGCGATGGTTCCAATAAGGAAAAGAGGTTGCCGTATGGGTCCTCAAAAACGGCTTCCGTGCCATGGACATTTTTGGTTGGGGGACTCAAGAATGTGACTCCTCGTGCAAGCAAGGTGTGATACGTTTCATAGCAGTCATCGGTGGCGAATACGCAGGTAATGTATTGGCTGAGACGTCCAACACGCTCCCCTCCCCCTCCATTGTTCTGTATTCCAGAAAGCGATAGATCGGGCTTTGCCAGGGCAATTTCTGGTTTTTTTTGTCCCTTGGGAGCGACAGTGAGCCAGCGCAAACCAGGCCCATACATCATATCAGCACGTTTTTCGAGTTCGAGCTTCTCAGTGAAAAAGCGGAGGGCCTCGTCCTGATCCGCTACCAGAATTGGTATGATCGCGAGTTGGGTTATTTTTTTCATCAGCACCTTCCTTTGTACAAATACATTATATAGAATTTTTGTTCTAATTTCAAGTGATTTCTTCGCCGCGGAAACAACATGAGAACCTATGAAACTATTCTTTTTGAGATTGCTAAAAGTGACATAACCTTGAGGTGGACAAAATGAGGAGTCAGCAACTATATAGACAACGCGGCATTCGATATGGCACACTTATAAAAACTGCAATTGCCGGATGATGTGCATACAATTAAACGAGATGTACCTTTACCGACTATACAATAGCAAGAGAACGGATTGAAGATGAAAGCAGTACAGTTTGCTCAGCACGGCGGCCCCGAAGTCCTCCAGGTTCAAGAGGTACCTGATCCTATTCCCGGCCCTACGGATGTTTTAATTCAGGTCAAGGCCACTACCGTGAATCGACTTGATTTATTCCAGCGCGATGGAAGTCGTCCTGTTCCCAAATTGCCCTATACACCAGGCTGGGAGGCAGCAGGAGTTGTACTCAGGGACAATCAAGGCTTTCATGCCGGAGAACGGGTAATGACTACCCGCGCTGTAGGAGCTGTAGGAGGAGGCGGTTATGCCAGTATGATTGCGGCCCCTGCCGCTGACCTGGTACGCATTCCCGAAGGGGTATCGTTCGAATTGGCAGTGGCCGCAGGGCTCACGGCATCAACTGCCTGGGGGAGTTTATTTGACCTCGGGCACCTGAAAGTAGGGGAGCGCGTCTTGATCTGGGCCGGCTCAAGTGGAGTAGGGACACTTGCCATTCAGTTCGCCAAACAGGCTGGATGCTGGGTTGCTACAACAACAAGCAATAATGCAAAAGCTGCTGAACTGCGACGTTTGGGGGCCGATAGGGTCATCAATCAACGCGAAGAAAATGTGGCGGAGGTCTTACAGAGCGCTCAAGGTGTTCACCTGGTGATCGAGCTCGTCAGTACTACGCTCCAGACAAGCATTGAAGCCTGCGTACAGGATGGGCGAATTGTTTTAATAGGCAATCTTGGAGGTCAGCTAGCGACCATCGATACGCAGTCGTGCCGGCTCAAGCGAGTGCAGATTATCGGCGGTGGACAGTTGCGCACCAGCCTGAAGAATGAGCAACACATTCTTGAAATGATTGCGGCTAAGACGGTGACTCCGGCTATAGCACGCACACTGCCGATTGAGGAGGCGGCCCAGGCGCACCGGCTACTGGCAACTGGTCAGATGCTGGGAAAGATTGTGCTTGTTCATTCCTGACATTTTGAACTTCTAAGGTGTTTCACCCAGCCCCTTTTGGATGAAGAGCGCCATATCGTATGAGCCGCCGGTATCGCCGATGGCACGGCGCTGCCACCACCACTGCCAGATGTGTTGAACTGCCAGACCAGGGTTGAACTGTGCGCCACGGGGCGGGTTATCACCATAGGATAGCCAGAGGCCAACACCGACTCCACCCCAGGGGGGCTGATCCGTACACTTGTCAGTTTTGGTAGGTACACAGGGAGGCGGCTTGTAGCCTTCGTCCCACCAGGTACGCATATGATACTGGTTAAAGAGGTAGTTTTTTCCGGGGCCAGCGTACTGCGTTTCAGCATTGTAGAGATTATCCCCACCGGAGATAATGACAGGATAGGATTTGGCGGTCGTGGAACAGCCCTCAGGATAGTTGAAACAGACATTGGTATAGTCTCTGACATACCAGGCGAAGGGCCAGGTCGCATCATTCATCAGGCCGATAGGCAGCAGGTGTTTCCCGTTGTACATTTTCTGATCGAGCGCATCGATCTTTGCCATTATTACATTGACATCGGTGGTCGTCTGTACATAGACATACATCTCGTGAGGTCCGTCAGCCGCATGTACATAGTCCACTTCATACATATTATGGAGTGTTGGGAGCAAGAGCAGCACCGCCATGACGACGCCAAAGACGGCGGTAAAACCAGCAAACACGCCTTCCCCCTTTGCAGAGGAGCGACTTAGTGATTTTTTCACCAGGTTGACAAGGATAACCACGGCAGGCTCAAGGCCGATAGCCGCCAGTAGAAGCATCGGCATCGTAATATGGATGCTCAACCAGGGCATTTTCTCCGCTGCCCAGGAATAGAGGAAAAGGTTCCCTACGAACCAGTAGACCAGGAAGAGACGGAAGCGGGTGGGCCGTACAAGGCAGCGCACCACACCAACGAGCCCGAAGACAACGCCGATCTGCTCGTACAGAGGCATGAGCAGGAGGTAATAATACCATGGCTGGCTGCCACGGGCGACCTGCTGTTGCTGTATCCAGTAATACAGGCCCTGCCAGATGCCGTCACCAATACCATTTTTGATATTGGTGAAGAGGACGGTAAACAAGACCAGGAAGACGGTCCAGGCCACAAGAATGGCGAAGAACCAGTGCGTCCAGGGCATTGTCAAAATGGTATCTAAGACAGGCTGCCGCTGTGGGTCAACCTTCGCTGCCAGGCCTCGGCGTCCTGCTGGATGATAATGGCCGAACATTTCGCGACCAAGGATAAAGAGAACATAGCAGCCAAGAAGGATACCGAGCCAGGGGACGATCTCCACAGTTCTGTCTTTCAAGCCCTGAACGTAGAGGTCGGCGGCAGGAGTATTTTTTGGATCAGTAACATAGATCGAAAGGGCCTTTAGCCAGCCAAAGAAAAACTTTGCCACCGCTCCGAGAACGACAACGTAGAGCAATAGGGCAATTGGAGCAGCTGTACGTGGAAGATACCAGGGAGCAGTCTCAGGGTTGAACTTCGAGCGTAACGGCAATGTAACCCCAATTTCCCAGGCTATGAGAGCGCCGAGGAAGCTCCCAAAAACAGCTACTGTTAAAAATGTCGCTTCTTTGGTCGCATAGGATAACGAAAAAGCCAGGGCAGCGAGAAGAAGCCAGCGTATCTTGCGGTCCCGGATATAGCGTGCCACGGAGACAACCAGTAAGAGCGTGAAGCAAGCCATGTAGATATCTTCGCGGGCAAAGCGAGAGAAGTAGACCATGCCCGGCGAGACAGCGAGGAGGAAACAGGCGAGCAGCGCGCCCCACTTGCCGAGATAATCGCGCAAGAAATAGGGTAGACCTACAATGAGTGTTCCTAAAGTGGCGGCCAATATACGTACAGTGGTGGTATTGACGCCATTATCTGGAGCGCCCACCAGTTGGGAAATTTTGTAGACGAGCGCTATGAAATGGAATTGGAAAGGGCCATGCAGCAGTGGATCATAATGATAGCAGGAAACGTTAGGATTGAAGCAGCTCAACCACGATTCCATGTTATGCAACAGTTGCAAAGAGAAATAGGCGTGAAGGCTCTCATCATGGTGGAGCGGTTTATCTCCCAATCCCCAGAAGCGCAAGATTGCACCAAG
The DNA here is from genome assembly GCA_005881495.1 of Chloroflexota bacterium. The sequence goes on along the minus strand of VBHI01000204.1, from coordinate 8,555 downwards.
TAGGATGACACCCCAGAAAGGTGCCCAGTTCAGAAGGCTTTCTCGAAAAGGAGGCTTGTACTCTGGAATTTGAGAAGAAGGTTCGTACAAACGCTCCCCTCCTACAGTGGAGTCTACTTTTTCCTGCGGCTCAGTTTCATAACTCTTCAATGAACTCCTCCTTGAGCACCCGCAAAGGGATGCTGGCCGATTTTACTTGACCTGGTATATTGTCACGCCATGAGCAGAATAGACAACAGGTAAAAACGCGCTAAAACGATGCAAGTTTGCGGTGGGATATTTCATTTGCTCTAATAGCCCAACGTACAGATATTGAACGTGGTAACGTGCAAGCAAGCTCATAACCACAGCGGGATGTGGGTCTGTATAGATGGTGTCAACATCACTCTTTCGACTATCGAAATCAACTGCGTTGAGGCCGTTATTGAGCCAATTTACCCGCCACTGATACTCGTGTCCGACCCAACCCATAGGAGTAGGCAGGCCAGTAAAAGCAGAAATCCGGGCGTAACTCGAATAGTCGTTCCCCACAGCCTCTACAATTACGGGATCACCACTCACATTGCTGTTGAGCCAACGAATTGCAGCATAATCTCCAGAAGTATCATAATCACAATCTGGAACTTTACAGTTTTGTAAATAGTTTATACCATCCAGGCTGTTGGTACGTTGCATGTAGTGGTTGGTTCGTGCATAGGTGCCCGCCAGAGGGTAGACTGAACTAGTCAGCAACAACAGGAGCAGGCCGCCAAGCCAGAGCCCTCGTACACTACGTTGTAGCCAGAACTGATCACTCGCCAGGGTTGCCTTCGGGCGAAAACTCTCCAGAATGAAGTAAAGCCCCGCGCCTGAAGTGACAGAGAGGAGTGCCCATGCCTGGAAATAAAACTTAAAAACAGTATTCATACGGAGAAAATCGCCACCCGCAAAGACATCTTTCAAGAAAATCACTTCGCATGCCGCTACAAGGGTGAATGCCAGGCTACCCAACAAAAGGATAAAAGCCTGTGAGCGATCTCGTAAGCTATATAGCAGAGCTATAGCACCGAGAGCGGCGATGCTGGCCGTCAGCACAAAAGTTGTACTATTATGCAACAGGAAGAAGGTAATCACAGCGGCCACCAACACAAGCAGCACGCTCACGACACCTCTGTTGAGCCAGGTAGCACGTGCAGTTGCAGGAAATGATGATATTTCAGCATCTGGATTGATGCTGCGGGCAAAAAACGGGTGTATGAAGACCCTGGTGAGCAGTAGTGAGAGGAAGACAAACGCAAACACTCCGTAGATTAATATTTCGCTTGAGAGCCGAGAACGATCAGCAGGTCCGACAAAACCAAGCCCCTGCGATGGAGAAATGAAGTTGAGATAGAATGGAACATACAGGATAAACGAGAGTGCAATCAGTCCCACAGAGGCTGTAAATATATCCAATAGCAGTTCCAGACGGATCCCTCCTCCCCCTCCCACGCGGGAACGGTAGACAAGCCATTGCTGCAAAACGATACACACCACGGTCAGGCCAACATAGGTTGGAAAATCCCAGCCATTCATAGTGAAGAGACCACCCAGAATCAAAGCGGTTGTGCCCATAGTGATTGGCAGACGCCAACCGTGTCCAAAGACCAGAAGGCCTTTACCCTGGTGTTCCAGGAACAGGTTGAACGCGAGCGCTATCGCGAGAATAGTAAAGGCGAGAGCTAATACGTGAGCATGAAAGCAGGATAGCAAGAAGCTGAAGGCGGGAAATTCATTGATCGTTCTGTCTACAACACGCGATGGATCAAACCAATTAAACTGAGTCCAATCGCCGTGTTGCTCCCACCATTGTTGCGTTGCCGCCAGGTTCCCAAGTACCAGGCCCATCAGCATCGTCAAAAAACCGTAGGGAACAGCTCGGGTGAGCGATGGGAAACTTGTATCGGGGCGTTGTCCTTCAGCGCTCCCCTCGTTCCCCTCCCCACCGCTCAAGCGAGTAGTTTTACGTTGATGTTGCGCCCAGGACACAATATTGCAGGTAACGCCAAACAGATTCACCGCCGTCAAACCATAGAAGGTAGAGATACCTGTGTTAAAGGCAATCGATGGACTCTGACCAAGCAGTTTCGCCAGGACCCCAACGGTAAAGTGAGCATAATAATAGTAGTTGATAGGATAGCCAGAGAGCCACATATCATTAGGCGGGAAATGAGGACTACGCATGATAGTAGCAATGAAGCCCTCATCCATAAACATTTCAAAGGAGCGAATATCGGGGACGTATGAGCGAATCCAGCCAAGTAGGAATATCATGCCAGCGAAAACTGCTTCGCTGATGATAATGTAGGTGAAGTTGACGCGGACCACTTTTACAATAGTATGACGCGCATGTAAAAAGCCAACGATATTGATGGCAAGCAAGAGAAGAAAAACGCCGGCCACCAGATACTGGCTGAACAGAAGAGCATGAAAGCACGTCAACAGCAGCCAGACAAAAAAGGCTAAGACAGCTACACCTATCGCTTTACTGAAGGCCCATCCTCGATCCGGCACATTATGAAAAACGGTGACAGTGAGCGGCAAACATACGAAGCCAAGCACTTCGACCAGAGCCCACATTTGAAATAGTTCGGCCATTGATTCTCTCTAAAAGTTATTTTAGACACCATTATAAAACACGTTGATGAGATGACGTATTTACGTATGGCACTCCCCACCCGATATAAACGCACTTGCGCTTATAAAACCGGCCCGTAAAACCCCGCGGCTTTAGCCCTGGGGATATGAGGGCCGTTCCTTTTGGGGCGTGATGGGGGTTGCTCCTTTAATCAACCGCTCAAGTTCATGCAACGCGATCCTGATGGCATCTGCATCGGTCTTTACCCCATAGTGCTCACGAATAGTTCTGATGGCCTCCCGATCTTTCTCGTAAAGAGGCAATGTTGTTCTTGACGTCTTCATACGCATATGATATCATAACAATAGCACATTGACAACGGAATAGTGTTTCTGGGTTCCAGGCTAAATCGTTCGCCTGGGTAAAAGCGCTAGCGTGTTTCACCAATATGCACTCTCTTTCCATTGCCGGGAACAAGAACCACGTTCCTGATGGCTCCAAGATTGAGAACCTACCCTGGGGCTCAGGGAAAGGTCAATGCCTGTGGAGGCGGACGTAAGACCAAACACGAATGGTACCGTGGAAGGCAGACCTCCAACGAAGCAGGAAAGCCCCATCGTGAGGTGGGGAAGCCCCTGGCTTGTAGCCATGGGGAGATGTCACACCCCTCCCGCATCGCTATGTCGGCTCCGCTCGACATACGCTCCCCTCCCATCGTGACAAAAAAATTGGGAATGTTGTATGCTGGAGAGATCCGCGCCGAGCGGGACAATTGCACACCATTGAGCAGTTTTTGAAAGAGCTGAGCAGAGGTATAGGGATATGGGTCGTCGCGGACAAAAATTCGCGCTGTCGGATGATCGAAAACGGAATAGCTCTCATCAGCATTGCTATCATCGAGCGTCAGCCCTAACAAGTTTGGGCGGTTCTCGAATTGTACGGCAAGATGAAAGCCAAGTTGGCCGCTAAAGAGTAACTGATAGTAATGGATTGTCAGCGGATAACGGAATGGCAGGCGCGGTATAGATTTATCCAGGCGATCGGTCGCCATAGTGATCACGTTAATGGTTGGCAAGAGATTGGCCAGTTGTCGCGCTTTAGCGGTGGTGTCGTCCCCATAGAGATCCAATCCGGTCAGTTGTTGCCCATTGGCATCGGTATAGGTGGCCTGTTGATATATAGCAGGAGTTTGATTGCCAATTGCAACCGGAAGAGGATCGTCCCATTGTTCATAGGTGAGCACACTCCCTGGCTTCACATGGTTATAGATCCACTGTGAGGCCTGGATGCGCGTATTTGGCTGGCTATAAACATGTAACAACGCCAATCCCTGAAACATCGTGCCAAACAGGACAAGCGCAATGGCAAAAACAGGAAGGTAGGTCAAGGCTTTGCGTTGTAGGGATTGACTTGCTGCCTGATCACGGGGGAGAAACGAAAGCAATAGAGCAGCAGCCATCACGGTCAAGAAGGGATAGATGGGCAGCATGTAGCGCATGAATTTGACAAAGAAATCGCCGGTAATGGCTCCATAGACCAGCACCCAGGACAGTATTATCAGCCAGAGATGAGCATTGCGCTGCCAGACGCGCCAACAGAGCCAGAGCAGACCAGCGAATGCTGCCAGGCCGAGTGTTACCCCCATGCCCCAGAAAAGCATATTCTGAGCCTCGTAGAGATACCGTATTGTACCAGCAAACTGGCGCACATAAGGCAGATCCAAGGAACCGCGCGCTAAATCGCCCTGGACGCTCAGTTGTTGGACAAAGTTCCGCCAATCAAGTAGTGCATAGGGCATGGTAAAGAGAAATATCGCTGCAGTGACGCATAGTATCAAGAGCAACGAAAGTAGAGCGGAGCTGAGGCCATGCTTATTCCAGCGCAGCAGTAATGCGACCATAATGGGGACAATTAACGGAGCAGCGCTGAATTTGGTGGCAAGGGCGAGACCATAGCCGAGGCCAGCAACGAGAGACCAGCGTATAGGCGCATCCGTCTTCGCCAGTGCTACACAGGCAAGAACAGTGAGCGTGATGAAGAAGAGGAGCAATGTATCGACAGCGTAGAAGTGGGATAGTTGTAATTGCAAAGGGGTGAATGCAACTACTATAGCTGTTAAGAGAGCCAGGGACCAGGCATAGCGCCGGTGTGGGGTTGTATCGTCAGCCAGCAATAATGCAAGCCAGGCCGCCAAAAGGATTGTGCCACAATCAAAAATAGCCGAGAATACACGCCCAACCAACGCGAGGTTGGCCAGGGTTGTTACATTGGGGTTGAAATGGGCCAGAATGTTACCAGCGGTGGCTAAAAGGTAGAGTGGAAAGGAACCATAGGCAAAAAAGTGTGGATTGAGCGGTGAATTCACCGGATCGAGGAATTGCGCCAGGCTGTTTGGCCACGAGAGGGCGGTAACATGAAAGAGAATTTGGCGTTCGTCAGGGTGAAAACTGTTCCCCTGATCCCAGTTCAAACCGTAGAGCCGCAAAGCCAGGCCGAGTAATGCGATGGCAAATAAAGCCATCGGCCTCCAACGTACAATGCTTTTCACTACTGTCTCTATCACTTTCACCCTCTTCAAGCTAAGAGAGGGAGTTTCTGCTCAATGCAATAATGCGTATCTAGCGAAGTTCTCCAATAACCGACAACAATGACCTGGTCAGGCTCTAGTATAGGGAGTATGTCAAAATGGGTCAAGAGGTAATGGTAAGATTAGTGCAAAATCGTGTTTTCAGGTACCTCTAAAAGCAAGGCGGCCCCTATGAGAGGGGCTTTTTCGCCTAACACCGCCAGGCCGACCTCTAAGGCGCTTCCCACTATCATCGTATTGACTTGCTGCTGCAAGAGCGTCAAGAGGGGAGGATTGTTCAGCATAATTGCTCCACTTATGGCAACTGCATCGACTCTGGTGAGCATGGCCAAATTGACAAGCCCAAGGGACAGTTTTGTGCAGAAATCCTGCCAAAATGAAGCCTCAGTAATCTCAGCGGTCGAACGTCCGTAACGCAGCGCCAGTTGTTTACCACCTGTGTAGGTTTCAAGGCATCCTACCTGGCCGCATAAACAGACTCTTGGGTTGCCGTCTAGAATCTGGTGTCCTATCTCAATTGAAGAGGTGAGGGTAATTGCGTCTTTAGAGAGTTGTATGGCTGCGCCGGTGCCGGTAGAGACGGTTACATAGACACACCCATCAAAATTCCGGATAAAGCCAAACTTTTTTTCGACGAGCAGCCCACACACCGGGTCATGGGCAAGCCGCGTGG
>VBHI01000204.1:0-2659 GCA_005881495.1 Chloroflexota bacterium | reverse complement strand
CATCCATCTCTGGCAATGCGCCCGGCGATGGAGACACCAATGCCTGCCAGGTTCACCAGGTTAGAGCTTTGAATGGCTGCTATGATGCCCTGGAGTTGTTGTTCATAGTTCTGATATGTTGGAAACTTTGTCAGATTTGTGAAGTCTGCCGAGTCCAGGGATTGGAAAAGGCCCAGACGAGTATTGGTACCGCCTATATCTATGCCAATATAGTTGGACTTGGCAGCTTCTTTTTGTTGGTTTCTCATGAATGAGATTATAGCATTTAGGACTCTGCCTTGACAGAAGACGTTAATGGAAGAGTAAAATTATAAAGCAGAGGTTGCAAACGAATTTTTTTGAGGAATAGGGAATGAGCATAAAAACACCAGGCACTCTCGCGTTGATTGGCGCTGGAGAGTTTCTTCCACCCATTGCGGCGGTAGACAAGATGTTGCTTGAACGTATCATTGGCACGCCTCGCGTAGTGGTGCTGCCAACCGCTTCAGCCCCTGACGGTGCGGGTGTTCCTGAACGCTGCGCTAAGATGGGTGTTGACCACTTCTCTCAGCTTGGCGCAGCCGTAGAAGCAGTGATGCTGCTTCAGCGCGGGGATGCAGACGATACAAATATCGTTTCACAGATTGCTGCTGCGAACTTCGTCTATTTCTCCGGCGGAAAGCCGAGCTATCTGCTTGAGACACTGCAGGACACCGCTGCATGGCAAGCTATTATGCATGTGCTGATGGAAGGAGGAGTCCTGGCTGGTTGTTCAGCAGGAGCGATGGTTCTAGGCGGCGAACTTTTCGATTTTCCCAGGTTGTGGCGCACTATCCCCGCATTTGGCCTCGCACCGGAGATTATCGTTATACCCCACTTTGACGAAATACCCACGACACTTTCCTCCACGATAGGCCTTACTAGACGGAAGTTAACCCTCATCGGCATCGATGGTTCAACGGCTTTCGTCAGGACAAACGGGCTTTGGAATGTATATGGCAGGGGGGGTGTGACGGTTTTCAGTGGAAATAAGAAGACGCGCTACCATGCAGGCGATCAGGTACCCCTGCCCGGTTAGCGTTTTTTAACCATGTTCGACTCAAAGGTCTGGGGCGATGATATTTTGTCGATCAATTGTCATGACGGGCGGTCTCCTGCAACTGCAGGGAATTAAAAACGACGCCCTTCTCTAGTAGGAGACTGGACGTCTAAAAGTTCTTCCTGGCGATCCCGATAGGATTTGAACCTACGACCTACAGTTCCGCAAACTGTCGCTCTATCCACTGAGCTACGGGATCATGAGCTTTCTTATGTTGCTCTATGGCGTGGATTATAGCACCAGGTAGAGTTCATGTCAATAGCAATAGTCTACTGAAAAATCGGCATTTACCGTTTTTCTTCGGTTCTTAGGCGCAAGTGCAGCTCTTCTAACTGTTTTTCGTTGACTGGTGATGGAGCGCCCAATAAGAGATCCACAGCGCTCTGCGTTTTGGGGAAGGCAATAACTTCGCGGATATTTTCCTCGTCTGCCAGCAACATTACCAGGCGATCAACGCCGAGGGCAATTCCGCCGTGGGGAGGAGCACCGTACTCGAAGGCTTCGAGCATATGCCCAAATTGCTCTCTTATCTGTTCATCATTCAGCTTCATCAGAGAAAAGACTTTGTGTTGAATTTCCGCGACGTTGATACGGACACTTCCGCCGCCTATTTCGTATCCATTACAGATGATGTCGTATTGCTTCGCCCGGATGTGCAGAGGGTCTGTGTCGAGCCGATCAATATGGGCTTCATCCATACCGGAGAATGGATTATGCTCGGCCTCAAAGCGCTGCCCTTCTTCGTCGAAATGGAGGAGAGGGAAATCGACGACCCAACCGAGGGCCATCTCATTGGGATCAATGAGATTCAGGCGTTCGGCCAGTTTTACTCGCAAACGATAGAGAACATCGTTACAAACTTTGGGGCTATCCGCGACAAAGAGCAGCAGGTCTCCGGATTCTCCCTGGAGACGGTCAATAATCGCCTGCACATCGTCATGCGACATGAATTTCGTTAAGGGGGATTTCACCTCGCCGGTGGCACTGATTGCCAGGGAAACAAGCCCTTTTGCACCCAACATGCGAGCGAATTCCGTGAGTTCTTCTATCTCTTTGCGGCTGTAACCGCCACCTCCCGGAACGCGAATACCCTTAACCATGCCATCAGCTGCCAGGGCATTCTGGAATACCCCAAAAGTTCCCGCCTGTGCGAGATCTGAAATCTCAACCAGTGGCAGGTCAAAACGGAGATCAGGATGATCTGTTCCATAGCGGTCCATCACATCTGTGAAACTGAGGCGCGGGAAAGGGATGTGCTTAATGCGTTTCTGAGTGGTCTTTTCGATCAAAAAGATCAACAGTCCTTCAATCAAGGACATGACGTCTTCCTCAGCGACAAAGGCCATTTCGACGTCAAGCTGTGTAAATTCTGGCTGGCGGTCCGAGCGTTGATCTTCGTCACGGAAACAACGGGCGATCTGGAAGTAGCGGTCTAAACCGGCCATCATGAGTAACTGCTTGAGCTGTTGAGGCGACTGGGGCAAAGCATAAAACTCACCGGCGTAGAGCCGACTGGGTACAAGATAGTCTCGCGCTCCCTCCGGAGTACTCTTCATTAAAATAGGGGTCTCAATCTCCAGG
>VBHI01000436.1 GCA_005881495.1 Chloroflexota bacterium | reverse complement strand
ATGGCGCGGCACCTCAGCTACGCGGCAGCGGTTGATGGTCGACACTGTCACTGCCTGGCCATCGCCCAACAGGTCAAGACCGCCGGCAAAATAGTCTCCCCCCTGGCGATAGGCGATAATGCGTTCATCGCCTGGATTCTGCCCTGTACGACGTGCGACCTTCACAAAACCCTCCAAAAGAACATGCAAGGTCTCACGAGAAGGACGCCCGCTTTGTACGCCCTGTTCATCCTGCGCAAAGAGTTGCTGACCGCGTTCATACTGCTTCACGGGCGTCTGCTGGATCAGCCACTGGATATCGGCATCAGAGACCCCTTGAAAGAGAGCCATACGTTTCAGGATAGATTGTAGCGAACGGGCGTTGTTAAAGCTTTCAAAGTGGTTGCGCACACTGGGAACAATCTCCATCAGCCGTTGCATTACCTGCTCTGGCACCTGCATGACCAGCGTGGGGACCTGTGCTCGCGCCGATGCTTTGTATGGATGTCCCGTAAGCATCCCATCCTCACCGGCATACTCGCCACGTCTGAGAATTGCCACGAGCAACTCTGCATTATCAATGACGGCCGCGGCCAGCTCCAGGCGACCTTCCAGGATCAGGTACAAATCACGCCCATACTCACCTTCATGCAGCAACACCTCTCCGGCTGCGAGCGTGACCGGTCTGGAGGCAGCAAGTATATGCAACAGGTAGTTATCTGTCACCTGCCGCGAGTCGCTCAAGATAGAATGTTCGCGCAAACGACTGATTACCATCGCAACTGTCCAACCAGGGGGCAGCGCTTGCATGACACGGTTCACATCGGGCTGATTATCCCAGGAAACACCCAGACGATCCTTGAGCGATAACATCAGTAAATCGCGGTGATTATCTACCGGGCAGACGGGCACACAGGAACCGCACATGATGCACTCGTGCGTGAAACGCGCGACATGGGGAGCAACTTTGTCTGTCCGCGTGGCGCTGTTGAGATCAGCAATACTGACCTGCGACGACAGCGGCACGGGGCAGGTATCCATGCAGCGATCACAGCCAATACACATGTCGATTTCAAACTTGACCCGCTGCTCATCCAGCCGTTGTTCCTGGTGACGATGCTCAAGCCCCACCACTGGCGGGAGGCGATAAATCGGGTCCTTAACCCTGGCCGGCGCACGATTTATTTCCACAGGGGACGTTTTACCAACGCTCACTTCATGCGCTGTATCGTCCAGCACAGCCGTTCGTTTTGCCCGGATACCTACAGGATTGGCAACGGTCGCCTGTTGCGCGTTGCCCTGGACATACGAGAAGTAGAGCAGCATATTGCCCAGCACAATGCGATCGCCATGCGAGAGATGATAGGCATTATTGACTTTCACCTTGTTCACAAACACCCCGTAGCGACTGTCAAGGTCACGTACATAGAAGCCATCTGGCGCGGCGAAGATCTCGGCATGGCGGCGCGAGGCAGAGGTATCATCCAGCACAATTTCGTTCTGAGGGTCTCGCCCAAGGGTATACCGCCTACCATATGCAAGGGATATGGCCCTTGGTGCAGTGCTCTGCCCTACAAGCACAAGCGCGGGAGTATCACCAAGCGTACGCAAGATGGCAGCGGGAATACTACGCGAGTCGTAGGCGAATAGCCCTGACTCCTGGACAGATAAGAAATAACCCTGTGTCGCTTTAGAGACCAGTGCGCTCTCTGGGACGCGATAAATCGGGTCCCTACGCCCATTGAGATTTCCCCTATGGCCCTCCTTGTCAACATTCAAGATAGCTCCAGGGACGTTTTGCTGATCAAGCCATGTATCTAGACTGAATTCAGAACTGAACAACCGGCCAGCAACGGCAGTAAGGTTAACGCGATGATCGATGGCGCGCTTGAAGGCCAATCCATGTGTACGATCACCCAGCAGGAGTGCACCAACAATAACTCCATTTTTCAAGTTTACTTTACGATAGGTGCGCGGCTGAGGATCAGCAATGATTTCTTGATAGCCCGTGGATGGGCGAGTCGTCAACCCTATACTCACAAAGTCCAGTCCGTACAAAAAGGTTGCGTTGTAGTAATTTGTGAAGGCGGCGCGAGCTTCACCTGGTGAGCCCGGATAAAATGGGTGACCGGGCGAGAGCAAATCGAGCATATTATATGCTGCAACCTGGGCCTGCTGAACGGCGGGGAACCATTGACCCAGCACGCGCGTTCGACCGGTGAACTCATCGGTTGTCTCTACAACATCACCGGCTGCATAGATATCCGCGGCAGATGTACGCAATCCGTTATCAACCCTGACTCCGCGCCCACAAGCGATGCCGCTGGCTCGAATGAAGTTAACCAGCGGCTCAATACCAATGGCAATCAACACCATTTCACACGGAATGCGCTCTCCACTGGTGGTGATCACCTGTGCAACCTGGCCATTTTTGCCCACAATCTCCGCGATTTCTTCCCCGGTTCGCACGTCAACACCATCGCGGCGCTCCTCTTGCAGCACCATATCGGAGGCCACAGGGTCTAGCACCTCTGACCAGAGGGTGGTTCCACGCAGGAGATGCGTCACCTCGTAGCCGCGCTGGCGCAGCGTCTCCGCGCTTTCCAGGGCAAGGGTACCACTACCACTGATAACAACGCGGTTAACATGGCTGAGGCGACGAAGAATTTCCCGGTAGTCGGCAACGGTGCGCAGCGTAGAGACGCCTGCCAGGTTCAAGCCAGAACAGGAGAGGTGGCGGGGGCGTGCGCCATTGGCGAGCAGCAATTTATGATAGTAGATG
>VBHI01000435.1 GCA_005881495.1 Chloroflexota bacterium | reverse complement strand
GTTGAATACCAAGCTCTTCTACCAGGGGGAGCAGATCGGTGAGGATTTCCGCGACACCGCCGCCCTCGGCTGTCGTATTGACATGCAACACATGCAAGCCCGCTAATGAATGCGCTACTTCGTAGATCTGTTCGATCAGTGACGCGCTTACAATGCCCTTGTAGCGGTCTAAGAGAGGCGAGGTTTCCATAAGAGCTGCTCCTGTGAATCCTTCGTGTCAACGTATTGTGGCGGTACTCATAGCTGTGATCATCGACCACGTGCTGGATAAATCCGCACTCTACAAGGTAGACCCTCGATAAAGGTCATTAACAAAATAATCGGGACATCTGTAGGGGCCGATTTATCGTGCCCACCGCCGATTTATCGGCCCTCGATATATGTATCGATATCCGGATTATTTTGTGAAACCTCATAATCGAGTGCCTACTTATTTGGATATGCGCGAGAAGGATTCATCTATGAACAGCAGCGCGTATCTCTTGAAAGGAAGCATGCCTTGTGAACATCACGTTTGGCTCTCATTTACCAGGTTCGCATCACAAATAGATCACATGTGCTACGCTCCCCCTACTCTATAAAGACCGTCCCGGCAGAACCATCAACCGTAATCCGTTGACCTGTCGTGATGCGCTCCGTCGCGCCCGGCACACCAACGACTGCCGGAATACCATACTCGCGGGCGACAACAGCACCATGCGACATGATGCCGCCCAGCGCCGGTTGGATCGAGGATGACACGTGCCTGAGCCGTGACTATCCCGGGGGAAGCTGGAGATCCTTTGAGCGTGCCTTCAGCTAAATCGCCAGCTTGCGATGCCACGGTTGGCTCTGTGCCATCGGAGAGCAGCACACGTGGTATAGAGCGACGCCGCAATTCGTGATCGTAGCTGGCATGCCTCTCACGTACAATCTGGTGCATATCCTCACCCGTAAGTGCAGCGTGCGCCTCAGAGAGCGTTAGGAAGAAGATATCCCCGGCATGTTCTAACCATCCAGCCTGCTCCATTGCCTTGCCGATGGACAAGAGAGAGCGGCGGATAGATGCGAGGAGCAAGACGAGGCAGAACTTTGGCATTTCGCGGAAACCAGCCAGCGCACGCGTACGCTTCAAGAAGAAGCCAACAAGCGCGCCGCGCAGCCAACCTCTGCGCCTGGCTCGTCGGGTGAGTGTAGTAACCATGGCTTCGGCCTCCTGCGCCCCACGATGGAATTGTACATTCGGTGCCAGCTCAGGGTCGTTCAGTTGGAGGTAGTTGGCAAGGACGCCAAGGATATAGGTGGGATCTTCGGACCAGCGTGGCAATCCCAGGTCGATTTCGGCCACGCCACGATGTCCGTACGCATGCAGGAATTCCCCTAACCCGAGCTGCAGCGTCGGGGGCAGTGTGCCTTCACGATACTGCTGGGCCAGCCGCTCGGGCGGCGTTTCGCGAACTGCTTGAGCAGCAACGGCATCGGCCTGTACTCGCTGAGCAAGCGCCCAGAGTTCGAGATCCATTTCTGTCGTCGGGTTATGCGGCAGTCCACGCAGCACGATCTGCATTTCATCGTGAGTGGCAATACCTTCCAGCAGCCTACCACTCAGAGCGTAGGAACCCAATCCGCTGATCATCATCACCGGAATAGCTCGAAAGACATACTTCACTCTGCCCGGTAAGCGTTGCTCAAGAGCAGTCAGACGATCAGTAAGATCAGCTCTATTTTGTACCTGTACCAAAGCTTCTGCGGCTTCGTCATTGAGTGACTGCAACCATGCCCTCATCTGCGCCATGCGCTTCTGGACGGTTGACGGCCACAGCAACGCTTGAATGACATAGATTGGCGCTCGCGTTTTCACAAGCAGCGAGCCGAAAGCGCGGATCAAACGCCAGCGCGGCGTAGGGAGCAGGGAAAGACGCGGATCTGCCGTAAGCTGCTGGAACAGAGGAGCCGAGGGCGCTTCCCCGACCTGTGCTGCTGACTGCAGAAACTTGCGCCCAATCGCTGTGCGCAGGGCAGATGTGACATCGAAGAAGAGACGCCCGCCAGCTTCGACAAGGATACTCGGACCGCGCAGAGGATCGCGGGGGGCCAGGTTAAACACCCCGGCAATTGTGGAGCCGAAGAGCCGGAACACAGCGATCCCCATAGGCGTCAATGGACGATACACACCCTGAAAAACATTGAGGGAGAAGTAGGCACGCAGTACATCATCCGTATCTGGCGCGTTGTCAGGCAGCGGGTAGAGTGTCGTTATCGGGCGCGACTGCACGAGCCAGAGCTTCCCCGAGGGATCAATGGCCCACTCAGTATCCTGTGGCGCTCCATAATGCGCTTCAACCCGCGCTCCCAATGCGGCAAGTGCATGTATCTGCTCATCGGAGAGACATGCCTTTGTGTTGCCATCAGTCAACTCGGCTCGCTGCGTCCCACCACCCGCAGTAGCCCGAATAACCAGGCGCTTATCCCCCAGACGCCGCTCAACGATCTCACCGCTGGCAGTATTCACAACGAAGTGATCAGGATTGACCGCGCCGGAGACGACAGCCTCACCAAGGCCGGGACTGGCATCAATCACTGCCTGCCGGCGCCGCCCGGTCAGTGGGTTAGCAGTAAAGAGTACGCCGGCAACAGCAGCTTCGACCATCTGCTGTACAGCAACTGCCAGGCGCACAGCACGATGGTCAATTCCATTGCTGGCGCGATAGCTCACGGCACGATCAGTCCAGAGCGAGGCCCAACAACGTCGTACTGCATCAAGGAGAGCCTCGATACCGATGACGTTGAGATACGTCTCCTGCTGACCGGCAAAGCTCGCAAAGGGCAAATCTTCAGCCGTGGCCGAGGAACGCACAGCCACCGGGACAGGTTCCCCATTCTCCTCATGCTCCAGTTCCCCATATGCCTTCCTGATTGCCTCTGCAACCCTCTCAGGCATCGGGGCTGCCAGCAGCCTGGCCCGTGCCGCTGCCGCTAATTCTGCAAGATGCATCGTGTCATCAGCACGAGCTGCGGCTAGCTCGGCCAGAATTGGCTCGAGGCCCGCTCCCTCAGCTACAAGCGCATAGGCTTCGGTGGTCACACAGAAACCGGGAGGTACGGGTAATCCGGCCTGCGTAAGCTCACCCAGATTCGCTGCCTTGCCGCCAGCAACTGATAATGAGGAACGGTCGATTGCAGCAAAAGGGAGGGCAATCTCCATCTCCTTGACCTGAAGCTCACTATTCTGTTGTTCGTGACTCTGGATGCTCATAATGCCCCCTCCTGGCCTGGGAAAGTATGTCTTGCTTCATCACACTTAAACTGACTGGCAAATGAATCATTCCCTATGGATAAGCATAACACGTGACATCTCGCCATGGCTACAAGCCAGGGGCCTCCTCTCATCACTGAGAGGCTTTCCTACTTCGCTGAGGCTTGCCTGGTTGAGCTTTTGCCCTTCCAGGTCTTACAGCCTCTCCATAGGCAGCCACCGCGAGTCCCGCGGCCAAAATGTTCTTTGCGGCATTGCTATCACGGTCATGGACCACCCCACATGCGGGGCATACCCACGAGCGGACATCAAGCGGTAAGGAGTCAAGCATATGTCCACAGTCAAAGCAGCGTTTGGAAGAGGGGTACCACTTGTCAATCTTGACAACGGTACGCCCATACCATGCCGCTTTGTACTCAAGCTGTCTGACAAATTCAGACCACCCCACGTCACTGATCGCTTTCGCCAAACAGTGATTTTTAACCATATGCTTGACTTGCAGACTCTCGATGCAGACGACTTGGTTTTCGCGTATGATGCGAGTCGAGAGTTTATGTTGATAGTCTCGTCTCCGATCTGCAATCTTTTTCTGGATGCGAGCCACCTTCAGACGAGCTTGTGCACGGTTCTTGGACCCTTTTTTCTTTTTTGCATGACGGCGTTGTGCTTTTGCCAGCTTCTTTGCAGCTTTGGCGAAGAACTTGGGATTGCCGTAGGTCTGCCCATCAGAGGTGATGACCATCGACTTCAAGCCCAAATCAAGCCCAACCATCTGAGGAGTAACTTCCAATGGCTTGATATCTTCTTCTACCAGGATGGAGACAAAATAGCGTTCAGCTTCATCCTTGGTGACCGTGACGCTGCTTGGTTTGCATCCATCAGGCAAGGGACGATGCCACACAATGGGAAGAGGGGCATCCATCTTCGCAAGCGTGAGAGCCTTGCATCCCTGCCCATCCCAGGTAAAAGCATTGCTTGCATAGGTGGCGGATTGCTGATGGCGTTTCTTTTTGAATGTGGGATACTGCGCACGCCCTTCAAAGAAGTTGCGAAAGGCTTGATCAAGATGTCGGAGAG
>VBHI01000434.1 GCA_005881495.1 Chloroflexota bacterium | reverse complement strand
TTTTTCAGCAAGACCAGGCGTTGGGCGGTTCCTTCGTAGTACAGACGCTCACCGTGTTGGTAGTAGGCGTCAGTGCGTTGCCGCAAAGCCCAGTTGTAGACGTAGCGACAACACCCAAAGGTTTGCGCCAGGATGCGTTTTTGTTCAGGACTTGGGGAGAAGCGATACTTGTAGGCTTTCTTCTGTTTCATCCTTTACAATATAGCATGTACGCTGTAACATGTCAAATAGGAACCACTCCCCCTCTCACGCCCCAAAAGGAACGCGCCTTCTATCCCTACGGCTAGAAGCCGAGGGTTTTAC
>VBHI01000170.1:13300-17535 GCA_005881495.1 Chloroflexota bacterium | reverse complement strand
CCATCCTCCTTGCGAGCTGGAGGGCGGTGCAGTTCTTGTACGATACGGGCGCGCTCGGCTGGTCCATACTGGCGTGGATGCCCACTGCGTGGCAGATCATCGAGAGCTGCAAGTCCACGCACGTTAAAGCGACGGATCAAGCGGCTGACCGTCTCATAGGCGCGCCAGCCCGCGGTCTTCGCTGCGTTGATCAGACTCCTGCCTTCGGAGACCGCCAACAAGGCCACCGCTCGACGGTGACGGCTCACAGGTTCATGACAGGCACGCTTCACGCGAACCAGTTCGGTTCGTTCTTCTTCGGTCAGGGCACGAAGGGGTTGGGTAAGTGGATGGGACATGGAAATTTCCTTCGAATACGTGGGGAATGGGTTTCTTGTGCCTTTATTCTACCATATCACGACAGGACTTGGCAACTGACCCACTAGTTGTGCCAATTGCTCAAAAAGCTTCACTCCCTGTTCTTCCAGGGAGTGAAGCTTTTTGGCAATCGGCACGGCTAAACTGGGATCAGGCCGGGTGGCATCGCCAAACAGAAGACAGTTGATAGCAGCGCTGGAGCGGCTTCGGTGTTGTTGGGTAGTTGGCGTGAACCACTGAGTCTCACTCTACATGTATCAACAGACCCTCACTGTGTAGAAGGTTACTACATGGATGCTCGTAGTGCTTTTGCTACCGGAATAAAGCTTGATCCTTCTCGTGAAGGAGCGTATCTTGCAGCAACAAAAGAATTAGTGAACGAGGGAAAGAAACTATGTGAGCTTGGTCGATTTAGCGAAGCGGGCGGAGCGTATAGGAAGGCCATGGAACTCAATCTCGCTAGCAAAGATTCATATCGTGCAAAAGAAGAGAGCTTTCTTAAGGTTCATGCCATCTGAGAGTAATCTCTCCAGTAATGAAGCCAGAAATGATGCCTCCACAGCTTCATGTGTGTTTTGGCAGTTGAATGATCTTTCTGGGCAGTGTCCCAGGTTTGAGCGAACGATAGTGACCTTCTTGGTGGCGCCTGTGGACCGCCGGGTCATATAACATTGGCGGGGGCGGCTCCTGTCCCGCTGGCACCTGGCTCAGAAGTTCTTGATCGGTTTTGAGCCAGGCAACAATCAGCGAGGCCATCTGCCCGGCGATGCGTCCGATTACTTTGAGCTTGCCGCGATAGCCCTTGATCCTCTCGTCGTAGCTTGCCAGTCGAGGAAGTAAGCGCTGGTAAAGGCGGGACCACTCACAGTCCATCGTCGTCGCACAGGTAGCCATCAGAAAGAGCATCTGTTTGACTGGGCGCACCCCAGCTCTGGTCAACTTCGTCCGGTCAAACGTGACCCCCGTTTGGTACCGACGAGGTGCCCACCCGAAGTAGGACTTCAGTTCAGAAGCTTTCTCGAAATTGGCAATAGTGCCGATAGTGGCAATGAGAGTGGCCGCCTGGATGTGCCCAATAGGAGGGATGGAGAGCAAGATCTGCCCCTCGCGGCAATTGGTCACGAGAGCGCAGCTCTCTGTTTGCAGGAGGGCCAGGTGTTCCTGAACAAGCCGCAATTCTTTGAGAAGGAGGGTGTGTTCGAGGAGGAGTCCTTGCAGCCGGTCAACCTCTTTGGTGCCTATCGTCTCGCGGGCAAGTTGTTGGAGCTTGAGGAGGTGTGCATCAGAGGGAAAGTTTCTCGATCGGAGTGCTCGCAGAGCAGAGAGGCTGGCCGTGGCAAGTGCCGAGGGAGTGGGAAACTGCTCTCGAAAGGTGAGTGCGGTGGGCAGATTGGGGTCGCGGAATATCTGGGTGAACTCAGGAAAGAGCTCGTCGCAGATCGCAGTCAGTTTGTTTTTCAATTGCGTCCCGTGATGACTGAGTTCGTAGCGATGCTGGATGAAGCCTTTCAGTTGAGTGGCTGCCTTCGTTGGCGCAACGGCTTGTCGAACTAACTGCATTTTGTCGGCCACCTGAACGCCCAGTTCAAGTTGCGCGTAGAGCGTGTTTGCCAAGTTAAGTGCATCACGCTTGTCCGTTTTCACCATCCCTTTAGGCCGCTCCTGAACATGGATGCGGTAGACGCTGATATCCATCTCCAGGAGATATTGCTCGAGTAATCGGTGATAGTGCCCAGTGTGCTCCAGCAGAACCGTTGCCTGTTCAAGCGGCACCAGCTCGCGGATACGGTCGACAAGGGTGCGGAAGCCTTCCCGCGACTGTTCAAAGGCGAGCGTTGGACACCCCTCGAAGCGCTCATGTCGAGCGAGCAAGGTTCGGGAGAGAAAACCTGCTACATGCCGAAATTTCCCGATATCCACCCCAACGTAAAGCGTTTCTTGAGCAAGCATCGGAATGGGAACCAATGCTGATCGCACTTTCCTCTGATGAGCCATGCCCCTCCTCCTTCTCTCAAGGGGAGCCATCACCGCACTACCGGGCCTGGGGTGAGAGAGGCCGAGAGCCGCGAATGTGCCTTGCCCAGTTCCACACCAAAGGTCAGCACGGGCATCCTCAAAGGTTCATCAAGGATCACAGCACATTCCCCACTTAAGGAACAAGAGTCGATCTCCATAACGCAGGAAAGGTTCTCCGGCTCCCACTTCTCAAAGGAGCTAGCTTTGAGTGCCCCTCTCATAGAACATATTACCTAATTTCTGTGAAAAAATCAAGATGCCGTGTGTAACGCAGAGCCTACTAGAGGTTCACAGCATGTACACATCCATCATCCCTTTGTAAAAGTCATCGCCAGGAAAGGCTGTGCCGAACCGAGGAAAGAGGGTCGAGTATTGCTGATGTGACACAAGGAAGTGAGCAAAAACGACCTCCTCCTACACCACCCATTCCGGCTGGTTGTTCATGTATCGACAACAATCAGTGCCTGGCCTTTACGAGACAGGAATCTTTGGCAAGCGGATGTCTTGCATGACTGCCCAGACGATGGTCAGGCAACTGGTTTCCGTCGTAAAGGCGTCAATCTGATCGGTGCGTTGGCGCACATTGCTAAAGAAGCTTTCAATGGCATTGGTACTGCGAATGTAGCGATGCATGACCTGTGGGAAAGCATAAAACGTCAGCAGATGCTCTTCATCCTCACAGAGGCTGCGGATGGCTTCGGGATAGCGCTTCTGATATTTGGCTTGAAAGGCCGCCAAATTGAGCAGCGCATCCTCTTTCCTCTCCTGCTTGAAGATCCCAGCTAACTCCGTGCTGACCTCTTTGCGCTCACGATGGGGAATAGCGTTAAGCACATTGCGCTGTTTATGCACCACACAGCGTTGCCGAGGAGTCGCTGAAAAGAGAGCGGCGACGGCCGCGAGGAGTCCCTCATGTCCATCCGTCACAATCAAATCCATCTGGGTAGCACCACGAGTGTGCAGGTCTTGCAAGAGGCAACTCCATCCATCTTTGTCTTCCTCCGCACAGGCCCGCAATGCCAACACGTCTTTGTTCCCTTCCAGATCCACGCCAAGTGCCGTTAAGATGATGGTCGCATCGGTTTGGGTGCCATGCCGAACCGTAAAATGGATGAGCGTCCTGCGTACAGGATGCGGTAGTGAGGAAGCAGAGGACGCTTTCGCCACGTTTCATATTGCTCAGTCAACGTGTGGTTCAGGCGACTCACCGTGCTGGCGCTGGGTGCAACTCCCATCAGGGTGGCAGCGACCTCTCCGACTTTATGCGTGCTTGTCCCACTGACAAACATTTCGGTCAACGCTTCGGCTACCTCCGGTTCGTAGCGCGTGTAGCGATCGAACACCTGGCTGTGAAAGACCCCTTCCCGATCTCTGGGGACGTTGAGGTTCTCGATGCGCCCGGTCGAGGTCACTAAATCACGAGTATAGGACCCATTCCGATAGCCTCGGCGGTTGGGTGTGCATTCTCCCCAGGAAGCTCCAATGCACTGCTCTAGCTCTTCACGCATGACTTGCTCGATCAAAACCTGGATAGCACTTACAGCAAGGCGACGTAAATACTGACGAAAGTCTTCCTGCTCCGGCAGGGCGGGTGACGATGACTCCTGCGTTGAAACTCCAGAAGTCAATGTGGTAGGCTTTTTCTTAGATACAGGCATAACGTTCTCCTTTTGATGAAATGAGGAACTCGTTCCAAAGGAACATCTTATGCCTGTATTATCATCTAAAATAATCCTCTTGAAGAAGGCTGGCCTTTACACAAAACTCGGCATGGTGTCGACAGCTTCCTCACCTGCCGGAACACGCGCAGAAAAACCGGGCAATGTGGGAGGTTAGCAGTAATATGTATGAAGAACGACATG
>VBHI01000170.1:0-13288 GCA_005881495.1 Chloroflexota bacterium | reverse complement strand
GGCAAAGATGTGTTGGAGTTCGGTTGTGGCGCGGCCCGCTGGTCCATCGAACTGGCCCGTTGTGGAGCGCGACCTGTTGGCCTTGATTTCTCGTCCCAACAGCTATCTCACGCACGCCGTCTCATGAAAGAGGCAGGCATTGACTTTCCCCTTATTGAGGCCAGCGCCGAGGATGTGCCACTACCGGATGCCAGTTTCGATATCGTCTTTTGCGATTGGGGGGCGATGACCTTCTGCGATCCACAACGAACTGTGCCGGAGGCTGCTCGCCTGCTGCGGCCCGGCGGACTCTTTGCCTTCTCAACCGCAACGCCGATCCAATTTCTCTGCCTGAACACAACCACGGACCAGGTTGAGCAAACCCTCGTCAACGACTATTTTGGCATGACGCGGCTGGAGTGGGAGGACGAGGTCGATTTCCAGTTACCCTATGGTGAATGGATCCGGCTCTTCCGGCGCAACGGCTTTATCATAGAAGACCTGATCGAAACGCGACCAGCCATCGGTACCACCAGTACCTACCGCACTGAAGCCGAGAATGAATGGGCCAGGCACTGGCCAATGGAAAACATCTGGAAAGTGCGCTTAAGCGAAGCGGCACCGTTTTCAGGGTGACCGCTGTACACGTTTCCCGATTCGCAACCGTGAAGCGGCGCTGGAAGCCGCATCGTAGTATAGTAGGGGTGACCCAAGTCACGCCCTTGCGGCCACCCAATTCACGCGGCGGTCACCCAAGTCCCGCCGCCGTCATAACGATGATGCCCCCTCGCTAAAATTAGTGCCAATAGGCTTCCTATTCTGGATCATGGTCCTCAAAGGCGTCTTTGACCCTGGCTGGTCGTTCTATTCTTTCTGCATCAGCGGGAGATGAATCGCGCTCCAGGTAATAGCTTGTAATCAACGCGATGCCGACACCAAGGGGAATGAGGCCAGGGAGCAGCCATGGGCCAAGATGGAGAGGGATGTCGGCGAAAATCGGTGGGAGGATATAGCCGATGGGATAGAGCCCGATGGTCAGAGTCAGTCCAACCATGGCGGTGATTAAGCCCGCCCGGAGTATACCCCGGCTCCCGCGGCGCGGCCCCCGCAGGCTATCGGGATGGATGCCGGTGCTAATCATTGCCATGTGTTCGCGGTGCTGGAGGTAGCGCAGGAGCACTATAAAGCCAAAGAAGATAGCCAGCGCTACCAACCAGCCAATCAGAACAACCAGTAAACTTGAGCTCATCACAACTCCTCAATATCGTCACTCGTAATGTATGATATGATAATACCAGCAAAGAAATTGTTTCACTGCGAATGCTGAAACATTTTCGCTATGCGCACCATCTAAGTGAAAGTATGAGCAAACAGCTATTGCAGCCAACTCGTGGGCTAGAAATATCCCTGACACATGCAGTTCTCTCCTTTACTGAGCAGGAAGAAGCCAATCTAGTGGCTGCCAGTAAAAAGGGGGACCAGGATTCCTTTGCCAAATTGGTGCAACAGCATCAGCGGCGTGTCTTCAATCTTGTTTTTCGCATGCTGCAACAATATGAAGAAGCAAATGAAGTCACGCAAGAGACCTTTTTGGCCGCGTGGCAGGGACTACCATCATTTCGTGGCGATGCCCGCTTTTCAACCTGGCTCTATCGCATTGCCTACAATTGTGCTTTGAAACAACTTGAACAGCGCAAGCGCGATAGGGCCATACAGGTTGAATTGCAAACGGAGGAGATGGTAACTAGTTCCACCCAGGAGCAACGCGTCGATGCTGAAATTGAGTCACGCGCTCGTCAAGCTCTAGTACATGAGCAACTCGCTATTTTGCCCGCAAAATATCGCATAGTGCTAGTACTACGCCATCTTCAGGATATGACATATGAGGAAATGGCCGAAATTCTAACCATGCCTATTGGTACTATTAAAACACATTTGTTCCGGGCACGCAATTTATTAAAAGAACGTTTGGAAATGTTTGATCGGGAGAGGCAGACCAGGACGAGAGGGTAATAATGCGTTGTCCAGAGGCTAACAGCCAGTTACAACTCTATATTGATAACAGGCTATCGATGTACCAGGTGCGTGAACTGGAGAGGCACTTAGCGCAATGCGCTGCCTGTCAACAACAGCTCTATTTATTGGAGGAAGTCACCTCTGCCCTGCGCGAACTTCCACCCGTTGTTGAGCCTATCGATATGACCATGCTCATTATGCAGCGTGTTGCTCTGAGTTCGCGGCGTCAAAGCGACAACCAGTTTTCGTTATTGCGTCCATCCCTGGCAGAGCTGGTGGCGGTTATTGTCCTGGCATCGATTACGACTCTGAGCATTATCTGGCAGCAGCCTTCCCTGCGCGCGGCGCTGCCATTTGCCAACCCTCTCTCGCATACGATCTCATACGTTATCCATCTGCTTTACAGCGGGGATATGGGAATGATCTTCCTGGTGCTCTGGGTGGGAGGAACCATTATCGGCGTTTGGATCACACTGGCTCTCGCTGGAACCGAAATACGCTCCAGGTGGTTAAAGGCGATGATGGATCGCTTGCCTGTTCGTTGACATATGGAAATTGTGAAAAAGCGCCGTGCAAGCGATATACTCCGGGGGTATTTTCTGCTCAGCCACCCCGGACCTGTCTTCATTCATATTATAGGCGTCACCGTCTTTACCTTGTTGGCCGCGTGGCCCCGCCCGCTATGGGGTATAATAGTGCTGGTGATCGCGGCACATACCGCCATGCAGATTTCGATTGCCATGATCAATGATTACTGCGATCGTGACCTGGATGCCGTGAGTAAACCGGAAAAACCTATTCCTCGTGGGCTGGTCTCTCCTCACGAAGCGCTCATCGCAGGCCTCTTGATGATCGTTTTCATGGTGCTATTGTTGCTCCCACTCAATCCACTGGCTTTGATTATCTCGCTGGTCTATCTCACCCTGGGACAGGCGTATAACCTGGGCCTGAAATCAACGCCGCTCAGCGGTATCGTTTTTGCGCTGGCAATGCCGCTCATTCCTTTGTATGCCTTTGCCGGCGTTGGCCGCGTATTGCCCTTCTTGTTCTGGTTGGTGCCCGTCGGATTTTTGCTGGGCGTGGCGCTGAACCTGGCGAACTCCCTCACCGACCTGGAAGAGGATTCTGCATACGGGGCAAAGACGCTCGCAGTCGTACTGGGCGTGAAGGGTTCCTTTCGTGCTTGCCATCTGCTCCTACTGACGGGGGCTGCTTTGATTGCTCTTTTAATGGTTCTGCATATTGTTCCTGCCGCCCCCTGGATTCTTGTTCCGACGTTGTGTGTTACTGTCGCGGCCGTCGTGGTGATGTTTCTGTTCTTTGGCGCGGAGAAGCCTGTAGCGACACGCAAAGTTCATTTTTACCTGGCTGCGCTGACCGCTATTGTGTTGTCCGGGGGATGGTTGATAGGAGTCATCGTGTAATGCCGTTACGCCTGACACTGTTGGAACATATTCTTGCGCGCTTGAACCTTTTGCCTGTACCACTCTTTGACATACCGCTGGCGCCTGGGATCGCGAAAGTACTGGTGACCGCGTGCGAAATGGGCATTTTCGATGCACTGAGCGAGCAAGCGCTATCTCTGGAGGAGCTGGCGGAACGGCTCCACTGTGATCCACAAGGCCTGCTGCTTTTGCTGCAGTTGCTTGTTTCAGCAGGCTATTTGCGTCATCGTCGTGGGCACTATGCCAACACGCGTATGGCACAGCGCTGGCTCACGAGCGCCTCGCCTGACAGTGTTGCTCCTTATATCATACATAGTCCGGATATCGTGGCGATCTGGGATCACCTGCCGGAGGTGGTACGTGAGAATAAACAGGCGATACGTATGCCATACAATGAGAATGCCAGCGATCCATCCACCAGAGCGGCCCTGGCACGACACTATGCCGGACTGGCATCGTTGGCGATGGCCCTCGGGAGTGATGTAGTGAACCGGGTAAAGATACCGCGGGGAGCAACGACATTGCTTGACGTGGGTGGCTCACACGCAGCCTACAGTGTCCTCTTCTGCCGGAAATATTCCCAGCTTCACGCGACCATTCTCGATATAGAGCCAGGAATCGAAGCTGGAAAATTCACTGCTGTGCGGACAAAAATGGCAGACCGCATGAGCTTTATCTGTGGAGACATCGTACACGATGATTTCTCTCGTGAACTCGAATCAGCATACGATGTTGCCCTCTATTTCCATGTTGCTCACCTGTTCCCACCTGAGATTAATGCCGTCGTCCTGGAAAAAGTGGCGAAGGTGCTAAAACCCGGCGGAGTGCTGGTTTTTCTCGATCAGATTACTGACCAGACACACCACTCGCGCCTTGCCTCACTGATGGTGCAGTTCATGGCTCTTACTATAACGACCGTAGGCGGAACGTGCTACCCCTTTGCAACGGTCAAGAGTTGGTTGGAGCAGGCAAGCATGACCCGGGTGCGCAGTCACCGTCTACTAACGCCAGGGGTAACACTGATCACGGCGAGGAAGGTGAAACCTTCATGAAACCCGTCTATGTAGGAAAAAGCACTGTAGCTTGCGTTTGCCGATAATTTCTATGGTTTGTTAGGGTTTTTCCGGTAGGTGTGCGAGGATTTGTGCAAGTAGTGTTTCTATTCGATCAAGGCGTGTGGTATGGTCGCCGATATCTTGCTTTACACCGGCAAGGTCTTGTTTTACACCGGCAAGGTCTTGCTTTACTTCGGCAAGTTGTTGATCGGTGCTATTGAAGCGTTTATCTACCTGTACTCGTAGTTGCATGAGTCGCTTCACGGCATCTTCAGTTAACCCTTTTGACATGGTCACTTGCATTGCCATTTCCTGATAATAGGTAGTTGCTTCGGCTTTAAACTGATCGAGATGATATTCTAATGTCGTCAATCGTTCTTCTGGTGATGGCATAGAGAATGTGCCTTTCACGCTTCTTGGTATAGCAGAGAACACCGCTAAATAGCTAGCTCATGGGCTAGTTCTATTATATCATAGGTTGGCTATGCTGATGGGATAAAACCGTTCATTATTCATGTCGAAATCTCCTGAACTGATCGGTGCTTCTTTTGCATTTCAAAATTCATGAGATCGAGGCTCCTGGGTGGCGCACCAAGGCTAAGCCCTCGGCTCACGATTTACCAGAGATAAGGCACGAGGCGATACCGCACCTTTTGCGCGTATTCTCTATACCCTGGCAGATCTTTCTTCAGGAGCTTCTCCTCGTCGAGGATTCTCCATATCAGCACAGGCAAGATCAGAACAAGAACCGCCAGTCCCCACCATGAGCCGAGCGCGAGTGGGACGCCTATCATCATGACAAGGACTCCCATGTACATAGGATGCCGAACGAGAGCGTAGAAACCTGTCGATATGACCTTCTGGTCTTCAAATGTTTCGATCGTCGAAGCCCCATAGCTATTTTCTTTGAACACGAAAAAGTCGATGAGGAAGCCAAGCATGATCAGCACGTTTCCAACCAATGAGACAGGCAATGACACCGCAGACCACGTGAAGCGATGATCGAGGCCGCAGAGCACCAACAAAATGACCCATCCGATTAGCGCAAGAGATATGATTATTTTTTGCGCCATGTTCTGTTCCGCCGTTGGCCCCCCCTTCTTGCGCCGCTCAAGGAGTTCTGGATCTTTCAGATAAAGGTAGACTCCGATAGCGTTCGCTGATCCCATAAAGACGACGATAAAGACCCACGCTTGCCAATAGGTGAGCGTCCACGCTGGGAGAAAAAGCAATACTCCCAACACGATCGCACCGATAAGAAATGTTCTTATTGTTAGAATGATGAGATTATTCATATGATCGGAATCCTTTTCTCGTCGCGAATTTCATCTGCGCGTTTGTGGAGCGTCAAAAGACGCGCAACGTTTTTCTGCCATTTCAGGATGAGGCATGTGCCTTTCTGTCTTACGCATGGCCGTTTCCTCGCACCTCCGCCACCCAGACGTTCACCGCTTCGGCGTCAGTACGAGAGAAGGAATGTGGTGGTGCGCCTAACACACGCTCTACCGCATCCATATAGGCCGCATGGGTAGTGACGATCTCTTCGATGCGGCGCAGATCGTCGCCCTCCTGCTCGAACGAGAGGAGTAACCTGGCATGGGTATTGCCCATGCCCTGCAACAGGGACAGGATGACTTCGCCAGCTTTGTCAGGATAGGCGGTGGTGAAGCTACCTTCCCGAACTCCTTGACGGACGATCTCGGTGAGCAGCGGCGCACGCTGCTCACGAACCGCTTCGTCCACTTTCTGGCGGACGATGGCGTTGTCGTCGGTGTACCAGACACGCCCCAGCCTGACCACATCAGCCTTGTGGGCGATTCTCAAACGGTCCAGCGTATCGAAGAAGCCCTGGAGTTTTTCGATGGCGGAAAGACTCGGATCATGGATGATGGGCAGGAGCGGCTTTTCCACCTCTTGCTTTATCCGTTCGATGAACGCTTCCAGCAGCGCCCCACGCGAGTCGAAGTAGTGATGGAAAGCCCCGCTGGAAATCCCTACATCGTCCAGGATATCCTGAATCGACATCTGCTCGTATCCTTTGGTAAACACCAGTCGTTGGGCTGCATCCAGAATCGCTCTGCGCTTCGCAGCAAATGCTTCTGGTTTGACGGTTCGAGCCATTGGTTCACCTTAATTAATAAAAAGATCGTCTTTTTATTAATTATAGCCAACAATTTTCTTTTGTCAAGAGGCCTGCGTGAATCGAACCTGGCCTCCAGGGACGTCCTTTGCTACTGGTTCGTGGCCTCACACATTGTGATATATTTGTGATTAGCGTAGTCCTGGTGTGACTCCGTTGTGATGTTGGTGTTCCAAACTAGGAGTGCTGGAAAGAAGCGATGTTTCCCGTAGCGGTAGTCAGAAACCCTGAGCCTGTCCTTCAATAGTGACCCGGTTGTGATAGCAAACAATGGACCAGAGATGATCAAAGTTGGCCAGAGGTGTGGCAGGCGGGCAAGGACACATAATTCAGGCATTTAGCAGGCGGGCAAATATCCACTGCTTGTAGTAACAAAGCGTATCGTTCTTCGCTCCGTTTGCGCCACAGCTTCATCGTATTAGTCCGCCAAGCTTCATTTGACCGATTAGCGTTTATCCGAAACGGCCTCAGAAGGGGTTTCACCAGCGCCAAATGAAGGTGAACGGACTAGTATCTTCCGATATGAACCAACCATTCTAAAAGCAACAACCCGTTGGGAGCTAGTGGTTCGGGGCGGTTGTTTTGACGTGAAGCACCGGTCGTTCCCTCGTTGCAGAAGGAGCATGCTCGTCAGGAGTCGTCGCTTCCTCTGGCCCTGATTCTGGTTCAAGTTTTCTGACGACCGCGGTAACGCTACTTTGTTGACTCGGGAATTTTACCCGATTCAGGGCAATTGGCCTATGTTTTCTCAGACACGAAGAATCCAAGTGTAGTCAGCTATCAAACTGTGAGCAAGTCGGGGACGTTTTCCGAGTCAACGAAGTAGCGGTGATCTAGCATGATGCAGTTGCTCGGGCTGAAGTATTCCCCGAGAAGAAAGGAAAAAGAAATTTATGTTCAATCAACGGAATGCAACTTATCGCTTGGGGATGCTTATTGCTGTTTTTGCAGGGCTTTGGACGATTGTTCACCTCATCTGGAATGTTGCCGGTGAACAAGCTGATGACTATTGGGGTTGGGCTTTGCTCTTCCTGTTTTTCTTTGCACTGATTTTATCTTTCGTTCAATATACTCAAGAGCGGTCTACTTTAAAGGCTGTTCCTTCGACAGAGCCGTTTCCCGAACCCGCGGTCTCGAAGTTTTTCTTTGGTTCAGAGGGATCTTCTGTGCTGTGGTTTGTCGTCCGCATGTACGTTGGCTCCGAGTGGCTTCTTGCCGGGTGGGAAAAGTTTACCTCTCCTGTCTGGGGAGCAAGCGGCAAAGCACTTGCAGGCTTTACTGCTGGTGCTTTAGCAAAAAGTTCTGGTGCCAATCCAGCGGTCCAAGGATGGTACGCCTGGTTTTTACAGTACATCGTGCTTCCTAATGCGGGATTGCTCTCTTTCCTGGTGACCTGGGGAGAATTTGCGGTTGGATTAGGTCTCCTCTTAGGCATACTGACGGGTATAGCAGCAGGTTTTGGAGTGTTGATGAACCTGAATTACCTCCTGGCTGGGACGGTCAGTATTAACCCTATTCTGGGGATGCTTGGATTATTCCTGTGCTTCTCGTGGAGAGTCTGCGGATGGATCGGCTTTGATCGTTGGTTTCTGCCTGCGTTAGGGTTGCCTTGGAAACCGGGAGCCTGGTTCCGTTCTCAGGAAGCGACTGAAACGGTTCGGCGGTCATAGTCTATCACGTTGAGGACATACTCACACCTGCTTCCGTCGATGCAAAAAGAGCTTGTAGAGACATGGAATGATGTGTTTGGTGATAAGGGTGATGGGGATGGCAGTAAAGAGAGTGGTGGAGTCCTGGCAAAGCGTTAACGTGATTTTGCTCGCATCTGACGTTTTGCTCAATGGCGTTTTTCGATTGATGGTATAAAGCAAGGCAGGAAGCGTCTTTGCAAAATTGCTTCCTGCCCTCTTATCAGTCGGGGTGAGAGGATTTGAACCTCCGACCACTACAACCCCATTGTAGTGCGCTACCGGGCTGCGCTACACCCCGTTACTGGAACGAAACAAGTATAGCAGACAAAGAGCCTATTCGTCAATAGTTTTGTGCTCTTTTCTGCTCTTTTACACTTTGCAGCCGAATCTAATCTATTATATCAGTACACACCTCCCAGCTTGTGGTGGTCCCATGAAGTGATCTCAACGGGCTTCACAAAAATGGCCACTCGTTTTGTTGCCTGGGCTTTCACCATCGGCTGAGTGCTTTCGTTCAAAGGCCCAGAATAGCGTACCCAGATCAGTTCACCCAGGCGCAGAACGGTTTCGTAGTCGTCGTGTATAACCGCCCGGCCCTTGATTTGTACGCCGCGCAGTTCGTTATAGTGCTCTCCTTCTTCAACCATGCAGGTCAGGCGGGGGTCACGGCGCAGGTTGACGACTTTCTGTGACCTGGCATAGGTCCAGAAGGCGATCTCGTTGTTGACAAGCACGTACCACATGGCCACAAGGTGCGGGTAACCATCATGATCGATGGTGGCTACCTGGAGTATATGCTTCTCTGCCAGGAACGTATGTATCTCTTCATCGGTCATTTGAATCTGGTTGCGGCGTTTCATGGATATCCCTCTCTTTATGAAAAGCAATGTAGATACACAGTATCATCTCAAGCCTTCAGCCTGGCAATACTATGATATCACCAAAAAACTATAGACTTTCTCCCCAGAATATGGCATACTCTATCCTGATAGAATAGCGAACAAAAAGCCATGATGGGGAGAGTACCTGGACACACAGAAAGTGCATAGAGAGAAAGGGTCATAGGCTGCAAACCCTTTTGCATAACCGTCCTGAGGAAGTTCACCCCAGAGCTGGCTGTTGAAAATACCATAATCGATAACAAGTTCAAACACAAACCAGGGAAGGGCCCCGTGTATAGTAGGGGTGACCCTTGCGGTCACCCTAAAAATCGACTGCAAGCCCTTTGCGGTCACCCTGGAAGCCCGCCCGTTTTGTGCAGGAAATTTGCATGGTATCAAGTAGACAGTCCCGGTCGTCACCGTTATTGGACAAACCGAGTGGAATATTGCACCATTTTTCCTACTCATCCTCTTTTTATACCTCTATGGGATGAGCAGTAACTTTGGTTGACTTATTCAATACGGGTGGTACCACGGAGATTTCCGACAACTTCGTCCCTGTAGACGTAATGTTTGTCGGTTTTTTGATTCTTGGAGGATGTATAAGCATGATTGGGCAACTGGACTCATTACTGGAGCAGCTTGATGCGCTGCAGGCCCGCGCAATCGAGCAATTAGAGCCGATTGAAACCTCGGCTGAATTGGAAGAGTGGGACAATACGTACCTTGGCCGCAAACGTGGCGAATTGACTAACCTCTCTTCCGTGATGGGCAAATTATCGAAAGACGTACGACCCGTAATTGGACAGAAGATCAACGCCGTCAAGGCCGAATTGACGGAGCGGCTGGCGACCAAGAAAGAGGCTCTGCGCCAGCGAGAGATGCTGCAGGCCCTGGAGCAGGAACGCATCGTGCCATCTGGGACGTGACACAGATCTTCGTGAAGATGGGCTTCCACGTCGTCGACGGACCAGAAGTAGAGACGGACTATTACAACTTCCAGGCGCTGAATATGCCGGCGGACCACCCCGCACGCGATATGCAGGATACCTTCTGGGTCTCGCCCGGCCAGATTCTGTTGCGCACACAGACCTCGCCGATACAGATTCGTGCCATGCAGCAAATGCGCCCACCGGTGCGTGTCGTCGCTCCCGGCAAGGTTTATCGCAACGAGGCCATCGACGCTTCGCACGAAGCCATGTTCCACCAGATCGAGGGGCTGTTGATTGACGAGTATTGTACGATGGGCGATCTGAAAGGCTGCCTTGAACGTGTTGCCCGTGAACTTTTTGGGGAGGGACGGCAGATACGCTTCCGGGGAAGCTACTTCCCGTTCACAGAGCCTAGCGCTGAG
This sequence comes from Chloroflexota bacterium, assembly GCA_005881495.1. The sequence continues at coordinate 2,727 of VBHI01000170.1, read as the reverse complement.
ATGGACATGGATTGTCCCATCTGCGCCGGCAAGGGCTGTCGCACCTGTAAGCACACCGGCTGGATAGAGTTGCTCGGCTGTGGCATGGTGCACCCGCGGGTGCTGCGGGAAGTTGGCTATGATCCAACGAAGTATCGCGGCTTCGCCTTCGGCCTGGGACCCGAGCGTGTCGCTATGCTGAAATATTCAATTGGGGAGATACGGCTCTTCTCCGGCAACGATTTGCGTTTCTTGAAACAATTTTAAACCCGTAGGAGCGGTAGAGGAGCTATCAAAGGTAAGTTTTTCCTGAGTGGTCCAGAGAAGCCACACCGTCTATAGTAGGGTTGACCCTAGCGGTCAACCTGGGGGTGGTGCGGTGCTGTGCGGCGCACCCGTGAAACGGCAAACGAATATAGTAGGGTTGACCCTAGCGGTCAACCTGGGGGGCGGTCAACCTGGGGGTGGCGCGGTGCTGTGCTATGAATCCCCAATTTTTATAGAACATGGTGAGGAGTAATCATTATGAAAGTGCCATTGAGTTGGCTGAAAGAATATGTTGACATAACAATGTCGCCAGAGGAATTGGCGCATATGTTGACCATGGCCGGCCTGGAAGTTGAAGCCATCGAATACATAGGCGCCGGCTGGGACGATAAGATCATCACCGCCCAGATCGTGCACCTGGAAAAGATAGCCGGCTCGGACCATCTGAGCTACACCCGGGTAATAACAGGGAAAGAGGAGCTTGGCATCGTTTGTGGCGCACCGAATATCAAGCAAGGCGATAAGGTGCCGCTGGCTCTCGTTGGTGCGAAGGTCGGCGACCTTGTGATCGGCGAAAAAAAGACGATGGGTTACCTCTCGCAGGGAATGCTCTGTTCACCGCGCGAGCTGGAAATTGGCAATGACCATTCTGGCATCTACATCCTTGATCCCGAGACAGCCATTGGACAGAGACTTGTGGATGTTTTGGGCGAGGTTGTGCTCGAATTCACCATTAAAGCCCACCGGGGCGATCTCTCTTCGATCATCGGTATTGCACGGGAAGTGGCGGCGCTGACTAAGCAGGAACTGCATATCCCACAGCCTGTCTTGCACGAGCAGGGGAAACCGGCAGCAGAGATGGTCAAGGTGACGGTAGAAGACACCGATCTCTGTCCACGCTACAGCGCGCGTATTATCAGTGGCGTGAAGATCGGACCTTCGCCGGAATGGATGGGGCGGCGACTGCTGGCGGCTGGTATGCGTCCGATCAACAACGTCGTCGATATTACCAACTACGTCATGCTGGAGTTCGGTCAGCCATTGCACGGTTTCGACTATGACTTGGTGCGCCAGCAGCATATCATTGTGCGCCGCGCCCATGCAGGCGAGGAGATGACGACCCTTGATGGTGTGAAGCGCAAACTCACGCCCGATATGCTGCTGATCACAGATCCAGAAGGACCAACCGCCATTGCCGGCGTCATGGGGGGAGCGATTAGCGAGGTCAATGAGAAGACAACGACGGTACTGCTCGAAGCCGCGAATTTCCTGGCGACCAGCGTGCGCCGTACCTCTGTTGCGCTTGGATTGCGTACAGATGCGTCCAGCCGCTTCGAGAAGCAGCTTGATCCTGAATTGACCGTTGTTGGCGCCAATCGCGCCATGCAGTTGATGGTAGAGCTGGCCAACGGGTCACTGCATCCAGGGATCGTCGATTGCTATCCTGCGCCTCCACAGCCGCGCACCATCTCATTCTCTACGGATGACGTGGAGTGGTTGACTGCCGTCAAGGTAACGCAGCACGAAGTGGTGGAGGCGTTGACTTGGCTGGGTTTCACAGTAATCCCTGATGAGCACAGTAACAAGATGCAGGTTACCGTGCCAACGTATCGCGTGGATATCGAGGAGAGCGCCGACCTGGTAGAGGAGGTGCTGCGCATGGTCGGGTACGACGCGATTCCCAGCACCATTCCTGTTGGACCGCTGCCAGAGCCACAGGTTGATTCCTGGTTCGAGCGGGAATATGCTGTGCGGAACATCTTGATCGGAGCGGGTCTGAACGAAATTGTGACGTATGCCATGACCAGTCGCGCCCGCATGGTCAACCTGCTGGCGCACGCGGATGCCACGTCCGCGCATGTCCTGCTACAGGGTGGGAAAAGCGCGTCCTCAAACGGACAGTACACGGAGGTAGCCCTGAACCACGGGACATCCACCGCTGTCACAACGTTCGATGCGCGCACTATACCGGCAGTAACGCTGGTAAACCCCTTGAGCAGCGATCTTGACGTAATGCGCTTGACGCTGATGAGCGGTCTGTTAGAAACAGTGCAGGAGAATAGCAAACGCAACAAAGCGGGCCTGCGTTTCTTCGAGATTGGTCGGCGTTACCTGCCGGCGGTTGAGGCGAATAGCTTGCCGGATGAACGTCGCAGCCTGAGTATCGCCCTCAGCGGTCCGGCCGAGATCTCGTGGGTGCCCGAACTGGCACGTCCCGCCGATTTCTATGATCTCAAAGGGGTAATTGAGACGTTACTGGCCAGGTTGCACATAACGCGCTATCGTTTCACACCCACACAGCATCCGACATTCCATCCAGGGCGCTGTGCTCTATTGGAACTGCCGCGCGCCGCGAGCGATGGAGAGGAGACATTTAGCCCTGTAGGGGTCCTGGGCGAGGTGCATCCAGTCGTGCAGCAGCGTTACGATCTGCCACAGCGAACCTACCTATGTGAGTTTGACCTGGAACAACTCTATGAG